>JAFZGE010000071.1 GCA_017555545.1 Alistipes sp. | reverse complement strand
GCCTCAGTATCGCGACCATCCTCGTTGATAATAAGCGTCTTATCGAGCATCTCAGCAAGGCGATATGCCTTATCTGCGTTATAGTCAACAAGTTTCACATTGATCTTGCTCTGCAACTCATTTGCAATACGGACACCGATGCGCGAGCCACCAAGAATCATCATATTGCGAATATCAACCTGGCTATTACCCGAGAGTTCAACAACATTCTGTGTAGCATGGTGGCGAGCGATGATATAGACCATATCCTCCTCTTCGTAGCGATCCTCGATTGATGGGATGATAGTGCGCGAGCCGCGCACAATAGCCACGGTACGATACTCCAAGTCCTCATCCATGTCATTCTCGACAACCTTTTGACCGAGCAATGGAGATGTCAACTCAAGCTTAAACGCAACCAACGAGAGTTTACCCGCAGCGAAATCAACGTATTCTGTTGTTGAAGTGTGACCTAGAAGATTGATTACCTCACGTGCTGCAATCTGCTCAGGATAAAAGAGGTAGTCGATACCCATATCAATGAATATTTCCTTACTGTTGGGTTCGAGATACTCGTTGCTATCAACGCGCGCAATAGCCTTGCGAGCACCCAACTGCTTTGCCATAACCGCCGAGAGGATGTTATCGTTCTCCACAGAGCGCACAGCAATAAAGAGGTCACACTTTCTCACACCCGCCTTACGCAAAACCGAGAACTGTGTTGTATCACCCTCAGTGGTCTCAACGTCCACAAGGCTACCGACCTCGGCCAACGCCTTGGGGTCGACATCCGCCACGGTTATGTCGTGACCATTACCGCTAAGCATTTTCGCAAGGTGCGTACCCATATCACCCGCACCAGCAATTACTATCTTCATATATTAATCAAGTGAATATAAACCAATTATATACGACCGTCACCTCATGACGAACTATAACATTTGCAAATTCAACTGCAAATATATAAATTTGCGGCAGAAAAACAAAGTTTTTAGACAAGAAACGCTATGTCATCACTACTAATTACAATAATTGCCGCCATTGTGGTGGTTGGATTCTTCGCTTTGGCGATGTCATTGACCTACATAATCAAGGGTCACCATATCCAGTCGGAGATATCGACAAACCCTAATATGCAGAAGATGGGCATCAAGTGCGCCGTACAGGAGACACGCGAGGATATGGGTCTTACCGACTGCGAAACTGGAAGCATCTGCTCGGGTAACTGCGCAGGCTGCGATATCGACCATAACGAGGCAACAAAAAAGAGCGAATAACCATGGAAAACAGAGAGAATAACACATGGTTGTGCCGCAACTGCAATACGCTTATTAGCAACGAATTGCACATATGCCCCTCATGCAGAGCTTTACGTCCAGAAACAGAGCCTGCAACTGAGCCTACACCCGAGGGAATTGCCCATGAAGTAGTGATCGAAAACTACGCAAATGCAGAGCCAAAAACCAAGGCAAAATACAACTTCCGCGAGTCAGTTTTGACCACCGTTGCCGACATTGCTTTGGTGCTCGGAATGTTCTTCGTTCTCGGCGCACTCATCTTCCCAATGGTCTTCGAACTACCCTATTCGGACTATACCGTAACCTTGGCATCGGTCTGCCTTGCCGTGGTATTGGCAACCATCACTTTGACCACATGGGCACTACTTCGCACCGTGGCCGATATCTCACGCCGCACACGCGAGATGCACGAGCGCGCGTAATTATATACTAGGAGTAAACACGACAGAGGCCGTCAATACAACTGACGGCCTTTGTTTTATATGTATAGAGCACCGCGGTGCTACTCTATCGCGATCTGTTTCATCTCGTTCTTATGCTCACTACCCTCACGCTTGGGCAAGCGGATGTGCAACACACCGTGCGTCATCTTCGCCTTGATGTTATCGCGATCAACGCTCTCAGGGAGGTTGAATATCTGACGGAATGAGGTGTAGGTAAACTCACGACGGAGATAGTGGTGCTTCTCATCCTTTGTACAATCCTCCTCGCCGCAGCACTCCTTACCCTTCTCATCATGCTCTACTTCCTTGTCGAGGCATACGATAAGTTGGTTATCACCATTGAGTTCGACCTTAAAGTCATCCTTAGTCATGCCTGGTGCAGCAATCTCAATTTTGAATTTCTTGTCTGTCTCGATTACGTTGATTGCAGGCGTTGTGCTACGCTTGGGGAACACATCTGGCCACTGGTCATAGAAGAGATCACCAAATACTCCTGGGAGTCGATTTAATTTCTTAACTGGCATCATAATTTTAATAGTTTTAGTGTTAAACTCACCCCGAATGTTGCAAATTACGCGCCTGAATTACATTTTTTTAGTCGAAATGTTTGCTGTTTGAAAAAATGTTCGTACATTTGCGCGCTAAAAAACCCAAATGGGTTGAGCGTAATTAATTTTTAACCAATAAATTTTATAGCAAAATGGCTGTTAAAATTCGTTTGGCACGTCACGGTAAGAAGGGTTATGCTTTCTACCACATCGTTGCCGCAGATAGCAGAGCGCCACGTGATGGTAAGTTCATCGAGAAGTTGGGTACATACAACCCCAATACGAATCCTGCTACAATCGATTTGAAGTTCGACCGAGCTTTGGATTGGTTACTTAAGGGCGCACAACCTACAGACACTTGTCGAGCAATTCTCTCGTACAAGGGCGTAATGTATAAGAAGCACCTTTTGGGTGGTGTAGCTAAGGGCGCATTCACTGAGGCTGAGGCTGAGGCAAAGTTCAACGTATGGGCTTCTGAGAAGCAGTCTAAGATTGATGCAAAGAGCAACAAGCTCGCATCTGATGCTACTGCTGCTAAGAAGGCTCAGTTCGCTGCCGAGACTAAGGTTAAGGAGGAGCGCGCTGCTGCAATCGCTGAGAAGAAGGCTGCTCTCGCTGCTGAGGCTGCTGCAGCTGCAGCTGAGGAGGCTGCTGAGGCAGAGGCTCCTGCTGAGGAGGCTTAATCTCTCAAGGTGCGATGATCGCCGCGGGACGCATAGGCCGTTTGTTCGGCACAGAGGGTGGCGTAATGATTACGCTATACACCACGTTCCCCGACGACTTCCAAATGGAGGAACCGCTGTTTATCCGTGTGGATGAACTTGCGGTTCCTCTCTTTTGTTCTTCTTTCGAGCGTCGCGGCCAGTCGAGTGCCGTGGCACATTTCGATGATATTGATACCGAGCGCCGCGCTGAGGAGTGGCTCGTAGGTCGCGAGATTTTCATCGAGGAGGAGGAACAGGATGATGATGAGTTCTACATGGAGGATCTCATCGGATTCAAGGCGAGTGTCGGACGCCAGCGTGGTGAGGTTATCGACTACTACGATAGCGAGGCCAACCCACTCTTCGAGATCAAGCTTGGCGACAAGCAGCATCTCATCCCTGCACAGGAGGAGTTTATTGCGCATATCGACTTCGAAAAGCGCACTATTAAGTTTGTACTCCCCGATGGTCTATTGGAGCTTTAATGCCCACACCACAGGAGTATATACCTTATATTATATAAGAGTTCGAGGATTTTCTCGGACTCTTTTTTTTGTATCACATCATATCCAGTAGTACAGCTGCTAACAATCGCTCCTCATTTACCTAAGCCTATCACTCCCGCTTATACCGCTATAAGAATATATGATTATACATTTTGACAATAAATGATTGTAATTTATTTTTTATTTATACTTTTGCATCGGAATAGAAATTGATAACAAAACGTATAAATATAAACAATTACAACTATGGAGACAAGAGATAAGAGCTGTTGCTGCAGCGCAAATAAGAGCAAAACTATCTACGATTTCGAGGTTATGGCACAGGGAAATAAACCTGTTAAACTCAGCGATTATAAAGGCAAAGTTATGCTTATTGTGAATACGGCAAGCAAGTGCGGCTTCACACCTCAGTACGCTGATCTCGAAGCACTTAACAAGCGCTTCGCAGAGCAAGGACTGGTCATCCTGGACTTCCCATGCAACCAATTCAAGGAGCAGTCGCCCGAGAATGATGAGGAGAGAACAAAGTTTTGCCAGCTAAACTACGGTACGACATTTCCACAGCTCAAGAAGATTGAGGTGAATGGCGAGAATGCCTCACCACTCTACTGCTGGCTAAAGTCACAGAAGGGATTCAAGGGCTTCGACAAGAGTAATCCCATCACTCACATTCTAGAGAAGTTGCTAAGCGAGGTAGATGCAGACTACGCATCAAAGCCTGACATCAAGTGGAACTTCACAAAGTTCCTCGTTGACCGCAGCGGCAAGATTGTAGAGCGCTTCGAGCCCACAACAGATATGGATACCGTGGCAAAAGCAGTCGAGAAACTACTCTAATAATCAACGACATAATAGATAAGTAAAGTCCGAGCGGCATATGCTGCTCGGACTTATTGTTTTGTGTAGTACTTAGTATGGATATGACGCACTGTGTTTTACACACTCACATCTTGGAGGAAGATGAAATTGACTACTTCGCAGACTTAAGTCCGCTTCGCTTAACACCTTTCCCTACGGCTTGCCGCTGGTAGACACAAAAAAACCTTGCAACTTTCGTTACAAGGTTTTCAGGGTGGAAGATGGGATTCGAACCCACGACCTTAGGAACCACAATCCTCTACTCTAACCGACTGAGCTACATCCACCATGTGATTTGTTTTCCAAATCGGGTGCAAATATACACACTTTTTTCTATTCTCCAAAATTTTCCGCAACTAAATTTATAAAATTTTGCAACAACTTTATAAAATCACATACTACACTCTACACGACTAACCACATAGAGATAAAAAGAGACTGCACATATAAGCCGTGCAGTCTCCAGGTTAACAATATGTTAGGTCTTACTTTTTGAGTTCAGTCTTACATCTAACACATATCTCTGCAAGTGGGTCGGGTTTTGCGCCAC
This sequence comes from Alistipes sp., assembly GCA_017555545.1. Classification (GTDB taxonomy): domain Bacteria; phylum Bacteroidota; class Bacteroidia; order Bacteroidales; family Rikenellaceae; genus Alistipes. The sequence goes on along the minus strand of JAFZGE010000071.1, from coordinate 3,317 downwards.
ATACGGGACAATATTTATCACCCACACCTGCGCGCACACCGCAATTCATGCAAAACTCCGCCTCCTCAGCGTGGGGCTTACCACAATTACGACAATAAACCACCTTCTCGGGCAAGGCTACAATCTCCTCCACGGGCTTTGCGCTAGAAGATGTGATAGCATCGCGCAACATAACGTAGAACAAAAGAAGAGTAATCAATGTTGGCATCAAATTATAGAACAACAAAAAGCCAAATGTGTATTGACACTCGTTATACGACTCATACCAGAAATAAAAATCGCCACCATAATCGCCAATGATAACCAACAATCGCTGGCATAATATCATTACGGCGACCAGGATTGCAATTGTGATAGACCACTTATTACGCTTCCACAACAATGGCAAAATAATCAAGCAATAACCGACAAGGATAGTCAATGGGATGTAACTAGAACAAACGGCAAATATCACCTCCCAATCAACATATGCTATATCGTACCAGAAGAGTGAGTATCTGAACTGCGAATGTGTACTCATAAGATATGAACTTATGATTGCCAAAACCAACCAGCCGTTCATGCGTCTATGCCTATTCTTGACTATCGTTACAACCACAAGAACAGCACACATCAAATTGAAGATAATGCCATGATCGTTTAGGCCATTGTACTCCAATCGCAAGATATCGATAAGACCCCAAAGATCAAACTGCCAGTACAGATACTCGCATAAACCCATGGTTACGACCAAGCCCGCAAAGATGCAGGTAAGGATGGTCAGGAGCTTTGTTTTAGGCGCGGAAGCACCATTTAGTTGTACGTTGTTCTCCATAATAAATAAAGGTTATTAGTTAATAGTTTTGTGATAATTTCATCGTGACGGCGAACTATTCTGCAACGCAAGTTTAATAAAAATTTTGTTGTTGTGCAAATTGTCGCGACATATCGTTAGGAGAGATTTACACGCACACTTTTATCTCGGAGCAGACACACAAAGGTTTAGTTTGCGGAAATTCAGGCAAATAGTGCAGAAGCTGAAAAAATATTTCAAAAAAGCGTAGGTAGTTTGCAAAAAAATACGTACATTTGTTTGGTTAATTCCGTAAATAGAGTAAACCGAACTTTTAACAATCTATAAAACTACTGTCGTATGGCTAAAATCAAAGGAACAGTTGTAGTCGACACAGAGCATTGCAAGGGTTGTGGTGTTTGTGTAGCATCATGTCCTACCAATGTGCTAGGTTTGTCGACCGAAGTAAACGGCAAGGGTTATCCCTTCGCTATGATGGTTGAGCCGGATTCATGTATTGGTTGCGCCTCTTGCGCTATCATCTGTCCGGATAGTTGTCTAACGGTGTATCGCCAAAAATTCGAGTAAACTATGGCAGAGAAAGAGGTAAAACTTATGAAGGGCAACGAGGTGATTGCTCATGCAGCAATTCGCTACGGTTGCGACGGCTATTTCGGCTACCCCATCACTCCCCAATCGGAGGTTATGGAGACCCTCATGGAGGAGAAGCCTTGGGAGACTACAGGTATGGTAGTTCTTCAGGCAGAGTCTGAGGTATCTTCAATCAACATGGTATATGGTGGTGCTTCTACAGGTAAGCGCGTGATGACATCATCATCATCACCTGGTGTCAGCCTTATGTCTGAGGGCTTGAGCTACCTCGCAGGTGCTGAGCTTCCTTGCGTTATCGTTAACTGCCAGCGTGGTGGTCCAGGTCTTGGTACAATCCAGCCCTCACAGTCAGACTACTTCCAGGCATGTAAGGGTGGTGCGCACGGTGACTTCCACCTCATCGTACTCGCTCCTAACTCAGTTCAGGAGATGCACGATTTCGTAGCAGACGCTTTCGACCTCGCATTCAAGTATCGTAACCCCGCTATGATCTTGGCTGATGGTTGTATCGGTCAGATGATGGAGAAGGTTGTTCTCGCGCCCCAGCGTCCTCGCAAGACTAAGGAGGAGATCGCAGCAGAGTGCAAGAACTGGGCATTGATCGGCAAGACTGACGACCGTGAGCGTAACGTGATCACATCACTCGAGCTTAAGTCTGAGGTTATGGAGGTTAACAACCAGCGTTTGCAGGCTAAGTATGCAACAATCTGCGAGAACGAGGTTCGTTACGAGGCTATTCAGTGCGACGACGCTGACTATGTTATCGTAGCCTTCGGTTCTTCATCACGTATCTGCTCTGCAACCGTTGAGATGGCACGCGCAGAGGGCATCAAGCTCGGTTTGTTGCGTCCTATCACATTGTACCCATTCCCCACAAAGGCTATCGCAGCACTTGCTGAGCGCGGCGTGAAGGGCTTCCTTACAGCTGAGCTTAACGCAGGTCAGATGGTTGAGGATGTTCGTCTTGCAGTAAATGGCAAGGCTCCTGTTGAGCACTACGGCCGTATGGGTGGTATGTTGTTCTCACCAGATGAGGTACTTAAAGCAGTTAAAGAGAAACTTATAAACCGATAAGACTATGGCAGAGGTTGAAATCAAAAAGGAGAATTTGGTATACGGCAAGTCAAAGCTTATCTTGCCTAACGTAATGCACTACTGCCCCGGCTGTAGCCACGGTACTGTTCACAAGCTCGTAGCTGAGGTTATCGAGGAGATGGGCTTGGAGCACGACACAATCGGCGTATCGCCCGTGGGTTGCTCAGTATTCGCATACAACTATATTGATATTGATTGGGCACAGGCTGCTCACGGTCGTGCATGCGCCGTAGCAACTGCAATCAAGCGTGTTAACCCCGAGAAGATGGTCTTCACATACCAGGGTGACGGTGATATGTCAGCTATCGGTACTGGTGAGACTATCCACGCAGCTGCTCGTGGCGAGAACATCGTTGCTATCTACATCAACAACGCAATCTACGGTATGACTGGTGGTCAGATGGCTCCTACTACCCTTTTGGGTATGAAGACCGCTACTACTCCTTACGGTCGTGATCCTAAGCTCAATGGCTACCCCTACAAGATTGCTCAGATGTTGGCACACTTGGATGGCGTATGCTACGTAACACGTCAGACTGTCCACACTCCTGCAAACGTTCGCAAGGCGAAGAAGGCTATCCGTCACGCATTCGAGAATGCTATGGCAGGTAAGGGCTTCAGCTTGGTAGAGATCGTTGCTACATGTAACAGCGGTTGGAAGCTATCACCCGTTGCATCAAACGAGTGGCTTGAGAAGAACATGTTGCCATTCTACGAGCCCGGAGACTTGAAGGATACAACTAAAGAGTAAGCAGTTATGAAAGAGACAATAATCATTGCAGGTTTCGGAGGACAGGGTGTCCTCACTATGGGTAAGATTTTGGCTTACTCTGGAATT
>JAFZGE010000070.1 GCA_017555545.1 Alistipes sp. | reverse complement strand
TACACCCTCTCGGCCGTAACGTCGGGCGTTAAGGAGGTGCGCGAGGTAATCGAGAGGGCCAAGAACCAGCACCTCTTCAATGCGCGCCCCGCATTTCTCTTTATCGATGAGATCCACCGCTTCAACAAGTCGCAGCAAGACTCGCTGCTCGGCGCCGTGGAGCAGGGCATAGTGACGCTTATCGGTGCTACAACCGAAAACCCCTCGTTCGAGGTTATCTCACCTCTCTTGAGCCGTTGTCAGGTCTATGTACTCAAGCCCATGGAGGATAGCGAATTGCAGACCCTCCTCAACCGCGCACTATCAACTGACATAGAACTTCAGAAACGCAATATCAAGATTGAGGAGACCGAGGCATTGTTCCGCTTCTCGGGTGGCGACGCTCGCAAGTTACTCAACATCCTCGACATCGTTGTTGGCGCAACGGATGGCAACATCACTATCAGCGACGACTATGTTACGGAGTGTCTACAGCAGAACATCGCCCTCTACGATAAGTCTGGCGAGCAGCACTACGACGTTATATCGGCATTTATCAAGTCGGTGCGTGGCAGCGACCCCAATGCCGCCATCTACTACCTCGCACGCATGTTGGCGGGAGGCGAAGAGCCCCGCTTTATCGCACGCCGCCTCGTGATCTTGGCATCTGAGGATGTGGGCTTAGCAAACCCCAATGCCCTACTTCTGGCAAACGCCTGCTTCGACACGGTGCATAAGATTGGCATGCCCGAGGCGCGCATAACACTTGCCGAGACGACCATCTACCTCGCCACAAGCCCCAAGAGCAACTCGGCATATGCCGCAATCAACCAGGCTCTGGCAATGGTAAACAACGATACTACAAACCGTCCCGTGCCACTACACTTGCGCAACGCCCCAACAAAACTTATGGGCGACCTAGGCTATGGTGCGGAGTATAAGTATGCCCACGACTATGCCGGCAACTTCGTGCGTCAGGAGTTTTTGCCCGACTCACTAGCTGGCACACGCTTCTACACCCCCAACGAGCAGAATGCCCAGGAGGCAAAGATTGCGGAGCGCATGCGCGCGCTATGGGGTGACAAGTATGAGAAATAGGTGTGACAAAATGTCAGTTTGCGACTTTTTACGATGACATATCGTAGATATTTACGCTTTGGCATAGAGATTGCCACATCTGTAGACCAAACAGAAAATTATTAAATAATATAAACGACAAACTAGAACTATGGCAGTAAAACCGCTTTCAGATCGCGTATTGGTTAAGCCCAATCCCGCAGAGGAGAAGACCGCAGGTGGTCTCTTCATCCCCGACACAGCAAAGGAGAAGCCCTTGATGGGTAAGGTTGTGGCAGCAGGCCCTGGCACCGCAGACATCAAGATGGAGGTAAAGGTTGGCGACACAGTAATGTATGGTAAGTACGCTGGCACAGAGCTCCACTACGAGGGTGAGGATTACCTCGTTATGAAGCAGGCAGATATCATCGCAGTTATTGACTAACATTTAACAACGTAGACAAAAATGGCTAAGGAGATCAAATATAATGTAGAGGCTCGTGAGCTTTTGAAGGAGGGTGTTGACGCGCTATGCAACGCCGTTAAGGTAACCCTCGGCCCTAAGGGTCGCAACGTGATCATCGACAAGAAGTTCGGTGCTCCACACGTAACAAAGGATGGCGTAACAGTAGCCAAGGAGGTAGAGCTCGAGGATACTTTCGCAAACATGGGTGCACAGATGGTACGCGAGGTAGCGTCAAAAACCAATGACGACGCTGGTGACGGTACTACAACAGCAACCGTACTCGCTCAGTCACTCATCTCTGTAGGTATCAAGAACGTAACAGCAGGTGCTAACCCCATGGACCTCAAGCGCGGTATCGACGCTGCGGTAGCAAAGGTTGTTGAGTCGCTCAAGGCACAGAGCCAGGTTGTAGGCTCGGACATCGCAAAGATTGAGCAAGTAGCGACAATCTCTGCAAACAACGACTCTAAGATTGGTAAGCTCATCGCCGAGGCTATGGCCAAGGTTAACAACGAGGGCGTAATCACCGTTGAGGAGGCCAAGGGTACTGAGACTCACGTTGACGTTGTTGAGGGTATGCAGTTTGACCGCGGTTACATCTCGGCATACTTCATCACCGACACCGAGAAGATGGAGGCACAGCTCGACAAGCCATATATCCTTATCACCGACAAGAAGATCTCTACAATGAAGGAGATCATGGGCATCCTTGAGCCCGTAGCACAGAGCGGTCGCTCACTCCTTATCATCGCTGAGGATGTTGACGGCGAGGCATTGTCTGCTCTTGTAGTAAACAAACTCCGTGGCACACTCAAGATTGCTGCATGTAAGGCTCCAGGCTTCGGCGACCGCCGCAAGGAGATCTTGGAGGATATCGCAACACTCACTGGCGGTACAGTAATCTCTACAGATAAGGGCATGAAGATGGAGGATGCAGGTCTCGAGGCTTTGGGTACTGCAGACAAGGTTACTCTCAACAAGGAGAACACCACTATCGTTGATGGCGCTGGCACTAAGGAGGCTATCGCTGCTCGCGTACAGCAGATTCGCGCATCTATCGAGAACGCTACATCGGACTACGACCGCGAGAAGCTTCAGGAGCGTCTTGCGAAGCTCGCAGGTGGCGTTGCTGTTCTCTACGTAGGTGCTGCTACCGAGGTTGAGATGAAGGAGAAGAAGGATCGTGTAGATGACGCTTTGGCTGCTACACGTGCAGCTGTTGAGGAGGGTATCGTTCCTGGTGGTGGCGTAGCATACATCCGCGCCGTAGCATGCCTCGAGGGCATGAAGGGCGAGAACGACGACCAGACTACTGGTATCCAGATTGTTAAGCGCGCTATCGAGGAGCCTTTGCGCCAGATCGTGGCTAACGCTGGTGGCGAGGGTTCGGTTGTTGTGAACAAGGTCAAGGAGGGCACAGGTGCCTTCGGTTACAACGCTCGCGACGACCGCTACGAGGATATGCTCGCTGCGGGTATCATCGATCCTACTAAGGTATCGCGCGTAGCTTTGGAGAACGCTGCATCTATCGCATCTATGTTCCTTACTACCGAGTGCGTCTTGGCGTCGAAGAAGGAGGAGAGCCCTCTTTCAACTATCGCAAGCGCAGGTGCAGGCATGGGCGGCATGATGTAATAAGTCGTCTAACAAGGTTGCTTTGGCGTTGCACTCATTCTCGAAATCCTCATTTACCTCATGTAAACTCCGGTTTCTCGAATTTCGTGCGCCTAAAATCAACTCTTGTTATACAACTTATCAAATACAAAATTGGGGTGTCCACGGACACCCCAATTTGTTTATGGACGCAGGAGCAAAAGCCAATCTACCTCCTACTGAAGGCCCAGAGCCCCAACATCGTAAGCGCGCCATTCAGGATGATAAGCTCGTAGCTAAACTGGTAGCCCCAGAGCCACTCCACAGAGTGGGTAGAGACAAAATAGCATATCGTAGGTGAGACAACAGCGATAACGGGT
>JAFZGE010000069.1 GCA_017555545.1 Alistipes sp. | reverse complement strand
CATTAACGGTGGCGTGGATGTAAGGTACTTCTTCACCCACGACCGCAAGATGGGTTACTGGTTTACGTTTGCACTATTCAACATGCTCACAATCTACTACTCAGCGCGTTGGATTCATGCACGCCGCGGCAAGACCTCGCTCAACGTCTTTGCCAAGCGCCTCTACTTGCTGGGTATAATCTTCTTTATCGCCTTCTCGGATATGTCGATGCTGGGCGATATGGGTAACATCTTCACCCTTGGACTCACATTCAAGTACTTCCACTTCTTCGCCTTTGGCGCTGTGTGCAGCTGCAACCGCGAATGGTTTGAGCGTATCTTCGAGAGTGGCGCCAAGATGACAATCGTGGTTGTAGGACTCTTCGTATTGTCATGGTTTGTTATCACGCTCCGTGGCAACTCCGACATCATCACAGCGCACGTCAATCCAAGAGTCTACGAGCTTGCAAGAGCGCTGCTCAGAGCATATATCGGCTACTTCGGCATCATCACCGTCTATGGTTTCTTCCGCCGCTTTGGCGAGTTCTTCTCCGAGAGCAAAATCGGCAAGTCACTGCAGTTTGTGGGACGCAACACGCTCGATGTCTACCTACTCCACTACTTCGTATTGCTCGGCATGCCCACGATGCTCCGCCCCTACATTGTCGACACAACCAACCTGCTCATGCCACTCGTTGTGGGCATGGCTGTTGCTACGGCCATTGTGGCGGTATCGCTGCTCATATCACGCATCCTACGTCTTAGCGACTATGTGGCATACTACCTGCTCGGGGCGCGCGACGTAACACTCAATCCTAAAAATACAGAATCAAAATAACATATAGAGGCTATGAAGGCACGCATACTTACTACTATCATCGCGCTCGTTGCGAGCATCGCGACACTCAGCGCACAGCAGAACCTTTGGCAGAAAGATGCCAACGTATCTCCCGAAATTCACGACAACAACAGCGTCACCATACGCCTATATGCTCCCAATGCCGCGCGCGTAACCCTCGTTGGCGACTTTGTCGACAATGTGGCTATGACACGCAACGCCGAGGGTGTGTGGGAGTACACCTCGGAGCCTCTCGCTTCGGAGTTGTACTGCTACTGGTTTAATGTCGACGGCATCGACCACGTGAACGACCCCATGAATAGCTACGTTATGCGCGATGTGGGCTCACAGATGAACTACTTCATCATCCCTGGCGAGCGTGGCGACCTCTACGCTGCACAGGATGTGCCCCACGGCACTATGGCAAAGGTATGGGCAGAGGTTAGCGACGGCCGCGAGCGCCGCATGACCATCTACACCCCCGCTGGCTATGAGGAGGGCAAGGGTCGCTACCCCGTTCTCTACCTCTTGCACGGCATGGGTGGCGATGAGGATGCATGGACAGCGACAGGCCGCGTGGCAGAGATCATGGACAACCTTATCGCTGCGGGCAAGGCCGAGGCTATGATTGTAGTTATGACAAATGGATGTACCAAGCACGTTGCAGCGCCTGGCTACTCACACGAGGGCATGTGGCGCCCCTACATGAGTGGCTCTATGGATGGCTCGTTCGAGACCATGTTCCCCTCGATTGTAAAGTGGGTAGACAGCCACTACCGCACCAAGGCAAAGAAGGCATATCGCGCCATTGCAGGTCTCTCGATGGGCGGCTTCCACTCTATGCAGATCTCGAAGGAGTACCCCACAATGTTTGACTATGTCGGCCTCTACTCTGCGGCTATCTTCCGCGGCAAGGAGGGCATCGAGACATACGAAAACCTCGAGGATAAGCTCGACCGCCAGTTCCGCGAGGGCGTTAAGCTCTATTGGATTGGCATCGGCGAGGATGACTTCCTCTACGATGAGAATGTGCGCTACCGCGAGTTGCTCGACAGCAAGGGCTACCCATATACCTATCGCGAGAGCGAGGGTGGTCACATCTGGCGCAATTGGCGCATTTACCTAGGCGAGTATGCACAGCTACTCTTTTAGTCTAAACAGGTCTATATAATGAAACGCTATATAACACTGATACTTACCGCTTTCGTTGCACTCTTTGTACTTTCGTGCCAGGAGATATCGATTACTGTCAACAACCCCTCTACGGATGACAACATCGAGAATAAGGAGGAGACACCCGAGGAGGGCGAAGAGGGCGAGGATAACACCGACAACGGGGAGGAGACACCCGAGGAGGGCGAAGAGGATGATAGCGCCGAAGATGAGGAGGATAACGAGAACGAAGAGGGTACTATCGATAGCGATGAGTGCACCTTCCGCCGTGTTACGAGCGTGACAAGTGGCAAGGCATACCTCATTGCTGCCGAGGGCTATATCGCTGTGCCCATCACCGACAAGAACTACGACTACCTCCAGGTCGCTGAGGGCGACACCGATGGCGACGGCGTTATCACGCTCAAGAACTGCAACAACGCCTTCGTTATAGAGTCTACAAATGGCGGCTACACCATCCGTCAGGCAGTTGATGACCGCTACCTCTATCAGTATAACAACTACAACAGCTTTAACGTTGACGCAGCGCCCAGCCAGGGTAATGTGTGGAGCATCACGCCGTATAGCGGCTACACCTTCACCATCACCAACACGTCGAAGAACAAGTTTATACAGTATAACGGCAAATATACCTCATTTGGCAGCTACTCTAAGCTCCAGGATGAGGGTGTGCGCCCCATGCTCTACGAGTTGGATGGCGATATCGTTCTCGGCGAGGATGTGGAGGATGATAACGGCAATGTGGGTGGCGACACGCCGATTGTGACACCATCGAGCGAGTGGTTGGAGATGCCCGCCGACCCCGATATGGGCAAATATCCCAATGCTGTGACCGTAACGGTTATGGATGGCAACGAGCGCAACTACACCCACTTCTACGATAAGAGCACATATACAACAATGTGGGTGGCATATCCGCTCGAGAGCAAGCATATGGGCTCATACTCGCGCCCCAGCAATTGGGATTGGAACCCCTATATCAGCATCTCGGATCAGGTAAACCTCTGCAACCGCAGCTACACCGACTCCGATGTTCATGTGCGTGGCCACCTTATCCCCAACGCCTCGCGTAATGGCATACAGAACATGCAGATCCAAACCTTCTATGTCACTAACTCCGTGCCTCAGGTGCATAATGGCTTCAATAGCGGCATCTGGCAGAAGCTCGAGGCGGCATTGCAGTCTATCGGCGAGAAGGAGTTGATATATATCGTTACGGGTGTGGCGTTTAATAAGACTGGCGAGAGCAAAACCATCAGCTATACTACGGCAAAGGATGACACCAAGCAGGTGCCCATACCAAACTACTTCTATAAGGTTGTGCTTAAGGTCGAGACTAATAGCTCGGGTGAGGTCACCGCGGCCTCAACCGTAGGCTTCTGGTTCGAGAATAAGGCCTACTCGGGTAGCGCATACGAGAACTATACGGCTACGGTCGATGATATTGAGGAGTGGACAGGCTTCGACTTCTTTGTTCACCTCCCCGACACGATCGAAACCGCTGCCGAGAAGAACAACTCCTGGACCACCTTTAAGAACTGGTAGGGAGCGACTAAAGAGTAGGGACAAAAGAGACTTAAGAGACAAAAGGGAGGTCTCGGACAAGAGTTCGAAGGGTTCTAAAAGGTTATAAAAGGGAGACGTAACACACCCTTAAAAACCCTTTAGAACCCTTTTAACTTTTAGACCCAAACCGAGACCTGATTTGGAGTCAGAAGGCTGCAAACCTTCATTAGCGCGAGGGCATTTCAAGTCAGGAGAGCGCCGAGTGCAACACACCCGACCTCCATTAGCACCGAGACCTGATTTGGAGTTAGAAGGCTGCAAACCTTCATTAGCGCGAGGGCATTTCAAGTCAGAAGAGCGCCGAGTGCAACACTCGGCAAAAATGGCAGCGATGGATAGTACTAAGACGTACATTCCATTGCTGCCATTTTTTGCTAGGGGCCGCAATCGACCTCTTATCACTTGAAATGCGGGGTTAGGGATAGAAATACCTCAAAGTTAATACCCGGCATGGGGCGTGAGAGAACGGAGAGATACTCCTCATTAAAGAGGTTATTTATTGCACCTTTCACAGAGAGATCCGCCCACTTAAAGCTAAATCCCTTCTCGAGGGATATGTTTGACATAAAGTAAGGTGGAAGCTTACCGGTAAGTGATATATCGTTAGATGACATAGTGTATCGCTCTGAGTAGTAGCACCACTTATAGAGGAAACTCCATGAGCGCCATGTGAGGCGACCTGTTACGGTTGATGATAGCTCGGGGACATAGGGCAGCTGCTTACCCACAGACTTATCGGCAGGCGTGCGTGGCTCACCAACATTGATTGAGGGGGTCCACGAAAATGTGCCATTGAGGCCGAGCTGCCACTCCTTGGCAAGGGCTACGTTGAGGTCGCCCTTAAGCTCTATGCCGTAGGCGTGCACATCTTTGATATTCTCGGGCGAGAAGAAACCCTTGGGCGTGGGTAACCAAATAATCCAATCCTTGATGAATGACTCGAACCAGCTTGCCGAGCCACTCAACGAGTATACACCCTCCGTACCGATGGCGAAAGAGAGGCCCGTGTCGTATGTCCAGCCCGACTCCTTGCGCAGGTCGGGGTTACCGCCCGGCAGGAAGTAGAGGTCGTTGAGCGAGGGGAAGCGGAAGTTGCGCGATACGGAGGCCTTAGCAATGATGTTGCCCTTTTCTGATACCACGCCGTCGATGAAGAGCGCGGGGATGATTGGTGTCCACTCGCGGCCGAACATCTCCTCGCGGATAACGATAGATACGCCGAAGCGGTCTATGGGTCGCCACTTTGCCGACAGAGAACCAGATAGCTCGGGGCGGCCCTTGCGGTAGCCCACGATAGCCTTGTTGCCATCCTGACGCACGATATTCTTATCCTCGCTCTCCACGATATGCTGATGCAGCGACAGGTTTGCCGTAAAGAGCCACTGGTTGCCGATGTAGTACTCACCATCGACCTGACCATAGAAGGTGTTGATGCGACTGCGTGAGCGTGTCATATGCGCCATTGTGCCATTGCCGACATCACGCTTATAGTCGTAGGCCATCCACGTATAGATATAGCCACCCTTAGCGCCGAGCTTCCAGTTGCTGCGCACATGATCCCACGAGAGCACACCACGGAAGGTATTCTCGCGCTGGCGGTTGTCAAAGTCGGTGGCGTCGCCATGGTCTACCGTTAGCATCGCAAGCTCGCGGTTAGAGTTTATGTACCAAGCATTTAGGCCGAAGCGGTCACCTTTACCTGTATTGTAGTATACCTCCTGCAAGATGTGCAAATCCTTGTATGCACCACTACGGTTGCGCTCGATGGGATAGTACTGGTCGATAATGTTCATATCCTCATCGTAGACGTTTATCTTCTTGTCGTGGTTGCGATATTTGTAATCGTTGGGCGATGATGAGTAGACAGCTCGTGTAGATACCTGCCAATGGTTGTTGCCATAGGTCAGGCGTAAGAACTCATCAAATGTCTTGAACGAGCCTATGCCCTGAACATACTGCAAGCCGAAGCCACGCGCATCAGCTGGCTTTGTCGAGAGCTTTACTGCGCCACCGAGGCCACCTCCCGTCTCATTTACAGAGGATGTACCATGCAGCAGCGAGGCGTCATCGATGAAGTAGGATGGAATCATCGAGAAGTCGGTCATGCCGAGCATGGGGTTGTTAATCTTCATGCCGTTCCACGACACCTGCGTATGCGAGGGCGACGTGCCACGGAAAGCCACGGTAGAGAGCGTAGCACGGCCATAGTTCTTCACAAAGATTGCGGAGTTGAACGTGAGGACATCGGCCATCGAGAGCGAGATACACTCCTTCAATGCCAACGTGTCGAACTTTGTCTGCTGCGTGCCTATCTCCTTGATGGGGCGGTTGCCATATACCGCAACCTCGGGGATATGCAAGCCCTTGCGCACCCAATCCTTATTATCATCGCTCTGTGCTACAGCAAGATATGGCACAACCAATATCGAGAGTATGAGTAGTAGTCTTCGCATAGTGTTGCAGGTTTATTTCCAGCAGAATGCGCCAGGGATGATACCAACGTAGAAGCTATCGAGGAGCTCCTTATCCTTCGAGTAGCGATATACCATGCCCTGCTGCACATAGTCGATGGCATCGGCGATGTAGACATCACCCGTGCGAGGGCATACCGTAAGGCCATAGTATAGCGTGCCGTTGTAGGGCAGGAAGGGGCGCACGGGAACACGATCTGCCGTAACATCCATCTCCCACACGTCATCGTTGAGCCAGTAGATCTTATCCTTTGTGCCGTTTAGCTGCACCTCCGAGGGCCAGTCGCCGAAGTCGAACTTGAACTGTTTCTCAATGGTGAAGGTCTCGGCATCGATGCGGTAGAGCGAGGGCGCCTCATGGCCATAGGGCGAGCCCTCGTAGCCACCATCAGTCACAGTCCATATTTTGTTATTGCAGTCCATAACGAGCGACGTAGGCTGAATGCCCACAACAAGCTCATCAACGACCTCATCGGTGCGTGTGTCAATCTTGATGATGCGATTCTGATACGACCAGCAGTTGACGTAGACATAGTCGCCATACTGCACCATCTGCTCCGTAGAGCCACTCTCCATGGTCATATTCGGAATCTCGATGTAGCCCGTAATCTCGTAGCGCTTGGGGTTAACGATAAAGATGCGGTTGTCCCAAATCTGCGTGATGTAGGCCTTCTCATCCGAGAGGAAGTGTATGTAGCGTGGCGATGTTAGGTTTGTGATGCGTCCAACCTCCTTGAAGGTGTTGATGTCGATGGCAAATACCACGTGCGAGTTGTTCACCACCACCCAGCCTATGCCGTTGCGGATGATCATCGACTGCGCCACGTCTCCGAGTTTCATGGCGTTGGCGCGGTAGAATATCTCGTTCTGCACGGTCTTGGTCTCGGGGTCGTAATATGAGAGAGTAGCATTTCCATACTGGAAGTTACCCTCGTTGCATATAAATAGTCCCTCGCCCGAAGCCGAAGTGTCGAACTCCTCCTCAATGCCATACTCCCACTTCATGCACGAGGCGAGCGTAATCAGCAATAAGGTTGTTATATATGTTACCGTTCTACTCATAGACTAGTTGTTCAAGTCGTATATTCCACACACCTCGGTAGATAGTTCACCCAGCCAGCCACTCTTGGCATTTACCGCGCACTGCACCTTCACAAAGTCGACATACTCCAACTCTACGGCGCTGCCCTGGCTATCTACTGCATTGGCAATATCGAGGTGGTTTGCACGCTCCGCTGTGACATAGTCCTCGGGGCTTGCATTGTCCACATACCCCCAGTCGTAGTGCGGATTTACCCACATAGCACCATTACCCATGCTATCGTAGTTGCGCGCCTTGAGTAGCGTACCCGCCAAGGTATAGCTATCCTCGGTCACCCAGAGGGGATAGTAGCACTCCTGCGAATGAAACTCCTTCATATAGGGGATTACACCACTATTACCCTGGTTATCAACCCACTCCACCGACATTGCCACACCACTTGGGCGAGAGTATGTCACCTCATAGTTCTGCAAGGTCTCCACCTTGCCCGTCTCCGAGCCAGCAAGTTCATACCATATGTCATTAGGCTCGCCATCGCCATTTTCGTCCTGCATGACCCACACTACACCAGGCTCCGAAGAGCCGTCAAAGGCGTTACACATAATGGCAAAATCTGCACCCTCGCCATTAGCTATGCTGTGGTCGAGGCCCATGATGATATAGCCGCCAAAGCCTCCGAGCGACACCCAATTGCCATCGGTAAGTCTACGCTCGGCATAGGCGATAGCACTCTCTGCGGTAGACTCTGTGCCGTCGAAACCTCCCGTCTTTAGCTCGTTGATAAACTGACCAGGCGCGGGGGTGTAGTCGTAGACCTTGAAACTATCGATAACATCGATGGTATAATCCTGCTTTGCCTCGCCCGATGTGGTTGTAACACAAAATGTTACGCACACTCTGCCCACACTCTCAGCAACAAAGATGTAGGCGCGCTCGGTCGACACCTCACGCCCCTCTACACTCCAACTAAACGATGCCTCATCGTCATTCTCGACATTGGGGGCAAGGCGCAATTCATCGCCCACCTTCAGGCGATACGATGTCTTGGTATCTGCCAAAATTCGTGGGGGCAACGCTGTTGTAATCTCCTCGTCGATATTACACGACAAGGAGATTGCAACAATCACACTTAAAAACAATATCTCTAAAACTCTCTTCATATCTTATATTTCAAATCGCACTGCCACATCGTCGTAGGCGAAGTAGGCGGGTTGCGAAAAACCATAGCCATTGTCGCTTGTGCCCGCGAGGTTAAACTCTATGCGCACCACCTCGCCCAAGGGTGACAAATCCCACTTTGTCCACTCCGCGACTACAGCATCGGGACCATCGGCAAGATAGAATATCGCCTGTCCAACGCTCTCATCATCAGCACCATATCCCGTAGCAATAACCCACGCTCTATCACCATCTGCGATAGGAGCCGTGAGACCATTGCCATTGTAGTAGCAGTTAAGCGCATAGCATGAGTTGTTTACCCACATGTGGTCAACGACACGCGCCACGCCGTCGGCAAACATGATACTCGGGAGCTCCTCCGTGCCGTTATACCCCGAGTCATCCTTGTAGCCGAAGTGCATGCAGAAGTTGGCCGAGCCGTCGTGGCCACCTGCACCATCCTCGCCATATACGGTGAGCTGATTCATATAGTCGCCATATTGGGCATAGTCGAGATTAGCATAGTTCGACACCGCATGGCCACCTCCCCAATAGGCATACGAGCCATAGTTGTAGGGGAAGGCGTGGCATAGCTCGGTGTTGCCCTGGTCATACCAGTAGTAGGGCTCCGCGCCACTCATATCGTATATCAACGAACTCATATACTGGTCCTCGGCAATCAAATCGCTCCATGTGGCGATTGTTCGACCGCAGTAGCCAAGCTCATAGGGCGAAAATGCTGCTTCGGCATCCTCAAATGTCAGTATGCGTAGCTCATAGGTCAAACCATCGGCTCCGTCATCACCACCCTCATTCTCACCGTTTACGGACTTGGGCAAGCGTATCACGCGACCATCGGTAAGTGTTATAACTACCTCTGTTTCACTCTCCTCTATCGACTCAAACATCGAGTCGCCATCGAGACCATCCTCGCCGTTCGTGCCATCCTCGCCATCTGCTCCATGTCGGATAAGGATTGTTGAACCATCGCTAAATGTGAGCAGCACACCCTCGTCTGTCGACTCGGTGGCAACAATCACCTTGCCCGAGCTTAGAGCATCAACGAGCGCCGTGAGTGTCGCTATGTCCTCACGATTTTTGTCCACATCCTGCTCAAGTTCGGTGAACTTGTTCCAGATTTCCTCATCGTTGTAGGAGCATCCCACCATTGCTGTCAGCGTAGCTACTACGCCAAGAGCCAAGCATAAAATTTTTCTCATAATGTTGTTGTTAAAAGGTCATTCGCCGTAAACTTTAACACAACGAGAATGTGTTTTGCGCCCTACACTTTTGGCTCTGCTGCGATACTGCTAAGATGACCAAGATATGCTTTTATAGCGATACAATGCCACTACGCCCATACCTTTTACCCTCTTAAAGCTAAATATGTAATCCTTGAAAACATCAAGTCGCAGACCAGCCCATTCGCCGCAGGCACAATCTCGTTATAAACGCTTGGCAGGTCTTCTGACTTGTCTCGCTCTACGATGCCTTCCCAAGGATAACATCCTCAGTGACAATATGATGTCGTAGAGCTCTGTGAGACTCACAGCAGCGGGAACTGTTCGGGATTTTCACCCGATTCCCTTTTAATCTCTGGTGGGCAGCATGCCCAAGAGAACCAATGCTGGTGCAAATATACAAAAAATGTTTATAAGTATTACTCTTGAGCCCGACTTTTTTCAGTGTGACATGCAATATTTTGTACATTAACAATTTATTGTTATCTTTGCCGCCTAAAAACTTAAAAGACTGTCACTATGGCACTTATTGACGAGATTACAAAACGACGTACGTTTGCCGTTATCGCACACCCCGATGCCGGTAAGACAACACTTACCGAGAAGCTCCTTTTGTTTGGTGGCGCGATCCACGTTGCAGGAGCCGTAAAGAGCAACAAGATTAAGAAGGGTGCAACCTCCGACTTTATGGAGATTGAGCGTCAGCGTGGTATCTCGGTGGCGACATCTGTAATGGGCTTCGAGTATAAGGATGTCAAAATCAACATCCTCGACACCCCTGGTCACGAGGACTTCGCCGAGGATACATACCGCACACTTACTGCCGTAGACTCTGTAATCATCGTTATCGACGGTGCAAAGGGTGTTGAGACCCAGACACGCCGCTTGATGGATGTCTGCCGCATGCGTAAGACCCCCGTTATCGTATTTATCAACAAGCTCGACCGCCCATCAAAGGATCCATTCGATTTGTTGGATGAGGTGGAGAGCGAGCTCAAGATCAAGGTACGCCCCTTGGCGTTCCCAATCTCTTCGGGCGATACGTTCAAGGGCGTGTACAACATCTACGAGAAGAACCTCTCACTCTTCACGTCGGATGAGCGCCAGACAGCCGATGCCGAGACAGTAAACATCTCGGATTTGGCATCTACAGAGATTGAGCAGTATATCGGTGACAAGTTCGCAGCGCAGCTTCGCGAGAACGTAGACCTCGTGGAGGGTGTCTACGAGCCCTTCCGTCGTGAGGACTACCTCGCAGGTGAGCTCGCACCCGTATTCTTCGGCTCTGCGGTTAACAACTTCGGTGTTCGCGAGTTGTTGGAGTGTTTCATCCGCATCGCCCCATCGCCCCGCAACGCCACAACCGAGACACGTATGGTAGAGCCCTCAGAGAACAAGTTGACAGGCTTCATCTTTAAGATTCACGCCAACATGGACCCCAACCACCGCGACCGTATCGCCTTCATGAAGATATGTTCGGGTAAGTTTGAGCGTAACAAGAACTATCTCCATGTGCGTAGTGGCAAGCAGCTCAAGTTCTCATCTCCCACAGCCTTCATGGCAGAGAAGAAGTCAGTTATCGACGAGGCATTCCCTGGCGATATCGTAGGTTTGCACGATACCGGTACATTTATGATTGGCGACACCTTCACCGAGGGTGAGAAGCTCAAGTTCACGGGCATCCCATCATTCTCGCCCGAGCACTTCCGCTACATCGAGAATGCAGACCCCATGAAGTTCAAGCAGCTTGCAAAGGGTATCGACCAGCTCATGGATGAGGGTGTGGCACAGCTCTTCACCTCATCGCTAAACGGTCGTAAGATTATCGGTACGGTAGGTGCGCTCCAGTTTGAGGTTATCCAGTACCGCTTGGAGCACGAGTATGGTGCAAAGTGTCGTTGGGAGCCCATCTCAATCCACAAGGCTTGCTGGATCGAGTCGGAGAACGAGGCACAGCTCGCCGACTTCAAGCGTCGTAAGCACACCAACATGGCTGTAGACAAGCATGGTCGCGACGTATTCCTCGCCGACACAAGCTACGCCTTGGCAATTGCTCAGGACAACTTCAAGGATATCAACTTCAAGTTCACCTCTGAGGTTTAATAGGTGTAATACATACCTGTAGAATAAGATGGCTATCGAGAGAAGAAGAGGGTTATTTGGCGCGCTTATGCTCGCTGTGTTGCTGTTCAACGTAACGGCAACCACTCTCTTCATACATAGCCATAACATTGAGGGTACGGAGATTGTCCACTCTCACCCCTATCACACAAGCGCGCACTCACACACGCGCGGACATATCTTATTGCTTAACGATGCCCCCATCCACGATGCCCTTATCGTGGAGAGTGTGGCAAGTTGTGAGCTCTTCGCGACAGAGATCTGCTCACAATATCAGGAGTGTGACACCCCCATCTTCGAGCGCACTCCACACTACGTCTCATTACGTGCTCCGCCCGCAAAGGCATAACACTCAACCCATTTCACACACACTTTTTACACCATCACACCCCAATTTTAGGGGTGCGACACCACATTTATACCGCGATTAGGCTATTGCACAGCCTATGTCGCGCGTGTACCTTTGCACCTGGAAACATTAGATAAACACGTAATACATAATGAGACACATTTTTATAGCATTCGCTCTCACTATTCTCCCATTCATAGCAACAGCAACGGATGACATTCCCAAGTCACCCAATGTGCAGATCATCCGCAGCACGACAAATAAGGACTCTGACTCTAACGTCTTTGGTCATGTGCTTGATGCAAATACTCAGGAGCATATCCCCTACGCAACCGTAGCCATCAAGGGTACGACCATCGGCTGCGCAGCAAATAGCTCGGGTCACTACATCTTGAACAACCTCCCTGTAGGTGAGCAGGAGATCGTAGTATCGGCCATAGGCTACGAGAACGTCGAGCTCAAGCTCAACATCAAGCCCGAGACATCTGTCGAGCTTAACTTTACACTCGATGAGGCAAACACCATGGTTGATGAGGTCGTTGTGTCGGCTACGCGTAACGAGACCAACCGCCGCACCACATCTACCGTCGTAAATGTAGCTTCGACAAAGCTCTTCGAGAGCACGGCATCGTCAAACCTCTCTGAGGCAATGAACTTCCAGTCAGGACTCCGCGTGGAGAACACCTGCGGCAACTGCGGTGCGCCACAGCTCCGCATCAACGGCCTCGAGGGTCAGTACTCACAGATTTTGCTCGACAGCCGCGCCATCTTCTCATCTCTCGCTGGCGTATATGGTCTCGACCTTATGCCCGTGGCGATGGTTGAGCGTGTGGAGGTTATCCGTGGCGGTGGCTCGGCACTCTACGGCTCGAGCGCTATCGGTGGCGTGGTGAACATCATCACCAAAGACCCCGTGCGCAACACCCTCTCGCTCTCGAACACCACAAATATCATGGAGGATGGCACACCCGACATCAACACCTCGGTTGGTGGCGCCTTCGTGTCGGATGACTACAAACTTGGCGCATATGTCTTTGGTCAGGTCAAGTATCGCGACGGATACGACCGCAACGATGACGGCTTCACTGATATCACACGCCTCCGCTCGGAGACCGTAGGCTTCCGCGCATACTACAAAACATCGGCACACTCGCGCATCACGGGTGAGTATCACCACATCCACGACTTCCGCCGTGGTGGCGACAACCTCGATGGCGCACCCCACATGTCATATATCTGCGAGCAGGTAGACCACAACATCGATGGCGGTAGCCTTAAGTTTGACTACTTCCCCAACATGCGTCACCGCGCAAGCATCTACACCTCGGCACAGGGCATCAGCCGCTCGAGCTACTTCGGCGCAGACATGAACCCCAACGCCTATGGCACAACCAAGGACTTGATGTTCGTGGCGGGCGGTCAGTACACCCACAACTACAAACTCGGTCTCCCCGCAGAGCTTACAGCGGGCGTTGAGTACAACTACAACTCGTTGAATGACTACTACATCGCCACCGAGCGCCGCCTCAACCAGGAGACATCTACCGTGGGTCTCTTTGCGCAGAACGAGTGGAAGAGCGACAAGGTCAATGTGCTTATCGGCTTCCGCCTCGACAAGCACAACATGATCGAACGCCCCATCTTCGCACCACGTGCAAATGTGCGCTACAGCCCCATCGAGAACCTCGGCTTGCGCCTTTCATACTCAAGCGGTTACCGCGCACCTCAGGCATATAACGAGGACCTCCATATCGACGCCCTCAACCACTCGGTATCTATCATCGAGATTGATCCCGACCTACGCCCCGAGTTCTCGCACTCGTTGAGCGCATCGGCTGACTACTACCACAACTTTGGTCGCTTGCAGACAAACCTCCTCGTAGAGGGCTTCTACACAATGCTTGATGATGTCTTCACGCTTGAGAAGACTGGCGAGAGTTATGATGATGAGGGCAACCACTTTATCTATAAGACACGCCGTAATGCTGCGGGTGCACGTATCGGTGGCATCACCGCAGAGCTTAAGCTCGGCATTCCCAATGTCTTT
>JAFZGE010000068.1 GCA_017555545.1 Alistipes sp. | reverse complement strand
GAAGTCGGGTCTCCCCGTACACGTTGCAGACGATCCACTTCGCGCTATCGCACGCGGTACATGCATCGCGTTGAAGAACATCGGCAACTTCTCATTCCTCCTTGGTGGCGAGAAGTAGTAGTGTAGAGAATCGGAAAATGAGATAATAGGGCGGCCATGGCGCTGTCCGAACAACATCTAAAGGGAGGCTGTCGGCATGCGTGTTTGGCAGCCTCTTTCAGACAAGATTATGCATCGACTTATAGAGTTCATAAAGCGCATATATATCGTGCTGCTCTTTCTGCTCATTGAGGGCGTGGCGTTGTGGTGTTATGCCACGGCGACTCCCTATACCGAGTCGAAGATTTTGGCGCGCACGTCTGCTCTTGGCAAAAGCGTGAGTGGCGCAATCAACGACACTCGCAACTTTATGTCGCTACCCGAGCAGAATAGTGAGCTTACGAAGCGCGTGGCACAGCTCGAAGAGGAGATTGAGCGCCGCGATATCGCAATCAGGGAGCTTACGCATGCCGATGATCACAAGCCCATCGTCGACAGCATCGACTCGAAGTTCCTCTACCACCCCGCACATGTGGTGTCGCTGACCTCGAACCGCTTGCGCAACTACATTATCGTGGATCGTGGTACGGAGGATGGCATCTACGAGAATATGGGTGTTATAACCCCAACAAAGGAGCTCGTTGGCACGGTGGTATCGTGCTCAGAGAGCTACTCGGTTGTTATGCCCATGCTCAACACCCGCTACAAGATTGGTGGCCGCTTGGTTGACAACGACTATGTCTGCTCGATATTCTGGGAGGGTGAGTCGCGCTACGAGGTGCTCGCCGTCGAGATCTCGAAGTATGCCGAGCCCAAGAGTGGTATGGTCATCAATGTGGTGTCGGACAGAATGCCCCACGACGTGAAGATTGGCGAGGTGGAGAGCTGCAAACTTAACGCCTCGAAGACGGCATATAGCGCCGTAGTAAAGATTGCTGCCGATATGCAGCGCCTCGGTGACTTGCTCATTGTTGAGAACCGCGATGAGACCGAGCTATTTAACCTGATGAGTACGATTCAAGAGTAGTCGTATTGTGCAAAATGTTGAAATTCAATGTTTAAGAATCTATCATATCTATGGATGGCGATAGCTATCATGCTCGTGCAGATATTTCTGCTCGATGAGCTCTCTATAGCCATGTGGCTACGCCCTATGATATTTCCTCTCGTAGTTATCCTCTTGCAGATGGAGTGGCGCACGATTTGGGCGTTACTCATCAGCGTGCTTGTTGGTGTAACGATGGATGTGGCACTCGGTGGCGCAGGTCTCTACACCGCGACTATCGTACCCCTTGCCATGCTACGCCGCTGGATACTCTTCCTCACCACACGCCGCAGCATCGAGCAGGGTGACCAGACATCACTCCTCTCGCGCCTGAGCCGTGGTCAGCTTATGGGTTACACCGTTACGATGCTTGCCATCCACCACACTATGTTCTTCGTGATGGAGGCGTTGTCGTTGTCGCATCCCTTCCTGTTGTTGGCTACGATAATCTCAAGCACGCTCCTTTCTACGGCTATTGCATGGCCTATTATCAGACTCTTCACCCTTAAAATTGTTACGAAGTAATGAATAACAGGGGTAGAGTCTACTACAACATCCTGCGCCTTGTGGTCGTGGGTGTTGGCGTTGTGCTACTTGCTCGCTTGATGTGGCTGCAGTTCCACTCGGAGCAGTACAAAGAGAAGGCGCGCTCGAATAGTATTGAGAGTGTCGTAGAGTTCCCTATGCGTGGTGAGGTACTCGACCGTAATGGCGAGTATATCGTTAAGAGCCGCTCGTGCTATGACGTGATGATTATCTACAAGGAGTTGCCCAAGGAGGGTTTCGATACCACACGCCTTATGAGCATCCTCGATATCTCGCGCGAGAAGCTGGAGAAGCATCTTCGTGAGGCAAGACGCAGCCCTCGTGCCTCGATTCTCGTTGTGGGTTACCTCTCGCAGGACAATAAGCTACGCCTCGACGAGATGAACATCACGGGCATCACCACACGCTACCGTACCGCGCGCGAGTATCCTCGCAAGGTGGGTGGCAATCTGTTGGGCTATGTGAGTGAGGTTAGCCGCGAGCAGGTGGATAAACTCCCCGACTATGTTGCGGGCGAGTATATCGGCTCGAATGGTCTTGAGTCAGCATACGAGGATGAGTTGCGTGGTAAGAAGGGTGTCAAGTACTACAATATCGATGCGCACCGTGCGATTATTGGCCCCTACAATGAGGGTAATAGCGATGTGCAGCCCGAGCGAGGCTTGCAGCTTGTGTCGACTATCGATGTGCGCTTGCAGGAGTTTGCCGAGGATTTGATGGAGGGTAAGATTGGCTCTGTCGTAGCCATTGAGCCCGCTACGGGTGAGATCCTCGTTATGGTGAGCTCGCCATCGTACAACCCCGACCTCTTGGTGGGTCGCCAGCGTGGTAACAACTACATGGAGCTCTTCCACGACCAGCGCAATCCTCAGTTCAACCGCTCGGTGAAGGCTAAGTATCCTCCGGGATCTACGTTCAAACTCGTTCAGGGTCTTATCGCCATGCAGGAGGGTGTGCTTACGCCCAGCATGCGCTACCCCTGTAACATGGGTTATAAGTATGGTGGCCGTACGATGGGTTGCCATGCCCACGCTTCGCCTCTCGACCTCCGCGATGCTGTGGCGCAGTCGTGCAACGCCTACTTCTGTCAGGTGTTCAAGGATATGATTACCAACCCCAAGTATGGCAGCGTGAAGGAGGGTGTGCGCGTGTGGAATGACTATGTATATAGCTTCGGCTTCGGTCGCAAGCTCGGCACCGACCTCTATGGTGAGGGTGCGGGTAATGTTCCCACGCCGGAGTTCTACGATAGGGTATACAACGGCAGATGGAACTACGGTTCGGTGTTGTCGTGCTCTATTGGTCAGGGTGAGATGGGTTGTACACCTTTGCAGATGGCAAACCTCGCCGCTATCATCGCCAACCGTGGCTACTACTATACGCCTCACCTCATCAAGAAGATTGAGGGCAGAGACTCTATCGACGCACGCTTCTACGAGCGCCACTATACGATGGTTGACTCCATCCACTTTGTGCCCATTGTTGAGGGTATGTGGCGAGGTGTAAATGTGCAGGGTACGTCGCGTACGGCATATCTTAAGGGTTGGGATGTCTGCGGTAAGACGGGTACGGCTGAGAACTCGGGCCCCGACCACTCTACATTCCTCTCGTTCGCTCCCAAGGATAACCCCAAGATCGCTATCTCGGTATATGTTGAGCATGGTGGTTTCGGTTCGGCTATCGCGGTGCCTATCGCCTCGCTCATCGAGGAGATGTACCTCACGGGCACTATAGAGCGCCCCGAGCTTGTCGAGAGAGTCAAGGCAGCAAAGCCCAACTACCGCATCTATGATGAGAGGCAGCGTAAGTACGATGCTAAACGTAACAAGAAGTAAGACAACAGATATATGGTTTCGCAGTTTAACATGTCGTCAATGAAGCGTAGTAACTCGCTCTTTGGCAGGGTGGACAAGGTGGCACTACTATTGTATGTAGCCATCGTGTTGCTTGGTCTGTTGTTTATCACCTCGGCGTCGTATAACCCCGATTCGGAGAACTTCTTCTCGTTTAGCCACAACTATATGAAGCAGGCGGTGTGGATTGGCATATCCTCGGTCGTGGTGACTGTGGTGTTGCTGCTCGACAGACGCTTATTCCATATGTTTGCTGTGCCCGCATACGTCATCGGCGTGGGCTTGCTCATCGCAGCCCTCTTATTTGGCCGCGAGGTTAACGGTGCTAAGGCGTGGTTTGAGTTCGGAGGCTTCAGAGTGCAGCCCGTGGAGTTCGCAAAGATTGCTACGGCGCTTATGATGGCGCGCGTGATGAGCGACTACTCGTTTAACATCAAGCGCCTTATCGACCTTATAAAGGTGGGTGCCGTGATTCTCTTGCCCTTCTCGATTATCGTATTGCAGAACGATACGGGTTCGGGACTTGTGCTCGGAGCATTCATCTTCGTATTCTTCCGCGAGGGATTGTCAAAGTATATCTACTTTCCCGTTATCTACACCGTATTTCTGTTTATCGTGTCGCTAATCTTCGAGCCCGTGGTCATCTTCACGGCGCTGCTGGTGCTCTTCACGCTATACAGCTTTTTGAAGCATGGTGCCTTCCTGGGTCACTTGCGCTTCTTGCTCATAATCATCCTCGTGGCTATGCTGCTTGCGGTATTTACGCCCATGAGTGGTTATGTAGCACTGATGGTTGCGGTGTCGACGGCTATCGTGGTGTTGTTGGTCTTTGTCTTTAAGACCCACACGCTGACGCTCCTATGGCCCATCGTACTCTTTATCTACGCGATGATCTTCGTGCCTACGAGCGACTACCTCTTTACGAAGCTTGAGCCCCATCAGCAGAACCGTATCCGCATCTTCGTGGGTATGATCGATGACCCGCAGAATGTGGGCTATAATGTCAACCAGTCGGAGATTGCTATCGGCTCGGGAGGACTCTTTGGTAAGGGCTTCCTTGAGGGTACGCAGACACGCTACAACTTCGTGCCGGAGAAGCATACGGACTTTATCTTCTGCGTCGTGGGCGAGGAGTTCGGATTCTTGGGATGCTTCGTGGTGGTGTCGCTATACATCGCCCTTATCTTAAGGCTTATGCGCATGGGTGAGCGCATCAAAGAGCCCTTCGGCAGAGTCTACTGCTACTCCGTGGCGGCGATGATGCTCCTGCACGTGCTCGTGAATATAGGTATGACCATCGGTCTGATGCCCGTGATGGGTATCCCCTTGCCGTTGATGAGCTATGGTGGCTCTTCGCTACTCGCTTTCTCGCTGCTTATTATGATTGCTATACGCCTCGATGCTACGACCTCGGATAACGATATGAGCATGGGCATTTAACACTTGTTGATTATGAATAACGAAAGATTGATATTTGTTACTAACGACGACAGCTACCTCTCTAAGGGCTTTCGCCACGCTGTGGAGCTCGCTTCACGCTTCGGTAGGGTTGTAGCCATCGCGCCCGATAGGGTGCAGAGTGGCATGAGCCAGGCAATTACGATTAATGCACCACTCTTCATGCGCCGCGTCGAGGAGCGTGAGGGTGTTGAGATATATGCCTTCTCGGGTACTCCCGTAGACTGTGCAAAGATCGCCTTCGACCACTTCTTCGAGGGTAAAAAGGTAGACCTCGTGATCTCGGGTATCAACCACGGCTCTAATGCTGCGGTGAATGTTATGTACTCGGGTACTATGGGCGCTGCTATCGAGGGTAGCTTCTATGGTGTTCCCTCGGTGGGTTTGTCTGTAGATGACCACAGCGCCGATGCCGACTTCGAGGGTGCTGTAGAGTGTGGTGAGCGCATCATTCGTGCTATTTTGGAGAATGAGATGTCACTTCCTCGCCCCTTGTGCCTTAATGTCAACGTGCCTCGTTGTGCCGCATCTGAGATTCAGGGCATCCGCCTCTGCCGCCAGACACGTGGCTTCTGGAGAGAGGACTTCTACGCACGCCAGGATCCCCAGGGTAGAGACTACTTCTGGCTTACGGGAGCATTCCAGAATGCTGAGCCCGAGGCTGAGGATACGGATGAGTGGGCATTGGCACATAAGTACGTCAGCGTTGTGCCCGTGCAGGTAGATATGACCGACTACCGTATGCTTAAGAGCCTTGACGGCGTGATTAAGTAACACAACATTTGCCCTATGACAGGCGTTGAGATACTCACAATAGTCTCGATAGTGATGCAGCTTGTGGCGATAGTCACAGCGCTGCTCCTTGTCAACCACACGCGCTATAAGGCGTTGTGGGTATGCTGTATTGTGGGTCTTGTGATGTTGACGGTGGAGCGTAGCGCGCAGCTTGGTGTCTTCGACAGACACCTGCTCTCCGACCTCGCTTTCGCATGGGTGGGCATCCTTATATCTGTATGCTTCTCGCTCAGCGTGTTCTTCGCCAACCTGCTTGTGCGACATGTCGATAGGGTAACACACCAGCGACGCCTGCTTGAGAATAGGCTGATGACGGCGGTGCTTCGTACAGAGGAGCGCCAGCGTGCCACCTTCTCGCGCGAGCTACACGACGGTCTTGGTCCTCTGCTCTCATCGGCGAAGATGTCGCTCTCGGCACTCAACCGCACAGAGATGGATGACCGCAGCCGTGAGATGCTCAATAACACCTCGGCGGTGATAGATGAGGCGATACGCTCACTACGCGAGATATCTAACAACCTCTCGCCACATGTGCTCAATAACTTTGGCCTTGTGCACGGCATCAAGAACTTCGTGGATAGGGTAAGCGCACTGAACAACCGCGAGATTATCTTCCGCACACGCCTTCAGGATGAGCGCTTCGACTCGAACATCGAGGTTGTGTTGTATCGCGTGGTATGCGAGCTTGTGAACAACTCACTCAAGCACTCGGCATGCCAGCGCATAATCGTAGAACTAAATATGGAGGGTGACAACATCGTTGTCGACTACCGCGATAACGGAAAGGGCTTCAATCTTGCCGATGTCGAAAACATGGGCATGGGACTCTCGAACATAAAGTCGCGCATCTCCTCGCTCGGAGGTAAGTTGCGCATAGAGTCGAAGCCTGGCAACGGCATGTCGGCGCATATCGAGGTGAGCTCAACGGGACGCATTGTGCAGCTCGCCGATGACCTCCACGAACAAGTATATGGTAAGAGATATGGTAGAAAAAAGAGTAAAAATCGCGTTGGTCGATGACCACACGCTCTTTCGCACGGGACTCCGTGGACTACTTTCTATGCGTGAGGACTTTGATGTCGTTGCCGATGTCGGTAGCGGCGAGGAGTTTCTCGAGGTGTTGCCTACGATCGAGGCAGATGTAGTGTTTATGGATATCTCCATGCCTGGCATCAATGGCGCAGAGACCACACGCCGCGCTCTGGAGCGCTATCCCCACCTCCGCGTTATAACGCTCTCTATGTATGGCGACGACCACTACTACTCCCTTATGCTCGAGTCGGGAGCTTCGGGCTTCGTGCTCAAGGACTCCGATATCAACGAGGTATATGCCGCGGTGGATGCCGTTATGCATGGTGATAGCTACTTTAGCGAGGCGCTTCTCGGCTCTTTCACACGCAACATGAGCCGCGTTTCTATACCCGATACCGCAAGTGAGGATGCTCTTTCGGACCGTGAGGTCGAGATTCTCGTTGAGGTGTGCCGTGGCCTCTCGAATATCGAGATTGCCGATAAGCTATTTATCTCTAAGCGTACCGTGGACAAGCACCGCGCAAATATCCTCGAAAAGACAGGCTGCAAGAATACAGCAAACTTGGTGGTATATGCCATAAAGAACCATTTGGTTGAAATTTAATTTGTTGTGATAAGGCAGACATCTACTGCCGCTAACAAAAGAAAATGCGAATAGGTAGTACGCCATAGTACAACCTATCCGCATTTTTTTTGCCGAGCGTTGTATCTGCAGCCTTCTGACAATAAATTGGGTAGTGGTGCTAATCAAAGTTTAATCCCACACTGCTCTGACAACAAATTGGGTTGTGGTGCTAATCAATGTTTACTACTACACCACTCTGACGCTAAATCTGGGGGAGTGGTGCTAATGCCCCAATCCGCCGAGTCTCTCTTTGGCGCAGAATTTGCCCATGCGCATAGCATGGAGAATAAAGGCGTTATACGGGCGCACATCGCCCTTATCTTTTGTAACCTCGTGTGGGCGTGCGACTACCCATTCTATAACCTGCTGCTGGGTAAGTATATCTCGCCCCTTGCTATGGTCACCGCGTCGCTTGTTGTGGCGGCGCTATTATCGTGGATTCCCACCATCTGGCAGGGGCGTGAGCACATCGCTCGCAGCGACTGGGGGCTCATTCTCCTTGCAGCACTGCTTATGGGCGTCGTGCGTAAGGTGATGATGATGTTCGGCCTCTCGCGCACCTCACCAATCGATGGCTCTATCATCGCCACTATCGTGCCGCTTATTGTACTTGTTGTCTCGGTATTGGCACGTGTTGATAGGCTCACTCCGCGCAAGGTCGCGGGTCTTGTAGTAGGCTGTGCGGGCGCTGTGGCGGTGGTCGTTACGAGCGACAGCCCCACGCATGAGAAGTCGGAGTTGTGGGGCAATGTGATGATGATAACGAGTGGCTGTGTCACGGCTCTCTATATGGTGTTCTTCAAGCCCGTGGTCTCGAAGTATCGCGTTACGACGGTGCTCCGCGCCATATATACCATCTCTGCGGTGGTTATGCTGCCTATAGGTATCGACTCGGTCATTGAGAGTGACTTTTCGGGCATGAACGCCAAACTGTGGGCGGCGGCAGCCTTTGTTCTTATCGTGCCCACGTACCTTCCTAATCTGTTGCTTAACTACTCGTTGCGCTATCTTAAGCCCACTATGTCGAGTACCTATACATATATACAACCCGTCTTGGCTGTGGCATTGTCTGTTGCCATGGGTCTCGACCGCCTGCATCTCGATACGGTGCTCTTCGCTTTGTTGCTCTTTGTCGGCGTCGGCATGGTTATAAAGTCGTATAGTAAGGGGACAACGAACTAAAAATAGGGAAGCAATGCGCTTCCCTATACTTCTAATTGTGTCGTGCAACTACCGTTGTTTTGCAGAGCGTGTCGCCCTCATCATCAAAGACTTCGACAATGAAGTTGAGGTTCTCCCTGTCGAGGTAGCCCCACTCGGGTGCAAAGGTAAACTCAAAGGGCATTGTCTCGCCTGAGAGCGTGAGATGGTGATTGTTATGCACAATAAAGTTGTCGTGTAAAACTCTAATGTAGCAATCACCTCTGAAGCCTCCGATTTTTCCGCTACAAAGGTATGTGTGCGTATCGAATTCGTGGTCGCTTGTGTTGTTCGATGTGGGGGTCTCCTTGATACACTCGATGGTAATATCCGAGAGTTTAGCTCTCTTTGTGCCAACCTCAACATCGACATCGCAGGCTACAAACGCAAGTGCCACAAGGGCGAAAATCAGCTTTCTCATAGTGTTAAAGTTTTATGTTTACGCCACAAATTTACCCCCCCCCATCAATTTTCCAAATCTCAGGTCAATAAATTGATAGTCAGGAGAGTAAATTTGTGCATATTGCATCTATATGCAGTGGTGCTTATGGTTATTCTTACACTACTCCTCGAAATTGTTGAGCTTTGAGGTCTTGATGGTTGCCTTGCCCATGTTTGCAACTGTTACGTCATCTGCTACGCCGTGAAACTCGATGATGCCCTCACCAGTGCTCACTATCTCCAACTTCTGGCAGTCAACATTGAGGAGCGAGTTCTCTATGCCCGATGAATTTTGTAGGACTGATTTTGCAGTTGTAGCACCCCTCATATATAGGAAACCCGTATTCATTGTAAATAGCTGCTTGGTGTTTAGGTTATCAACCTTCATGGTCATTGTTCCCGTATTGTATATCTCCATGCTTGACTCTGCTGTAATATCGGTAGTAATGATGCCCATAGTCAAAGTGTTGGTGATAAGTAGTTTATCTGCGCACTTTCCACTCTCAAAGTAGAGCTGCATATCCGAGGTGTTGGT
>JAFZGE010000067.1 GCA_017555545.1 Alistipes sp. | reverse complement strand
CGAGTTCGCTCCTAACACTGAGAAGGACCAGCAGGATATGGCAGAGGCTATGGGTATCCCTGTAGAGAAGGTTAAGGCAAAGGTTGAGTCTTTGCACGAGGTTAACCCAATGTTGGGTCACCGTGGTTGCCGTCTTGGTAACACATACCCTGAGATCACAGAGATGCAGGCACGTGCTATCATCGAGGCTGCGATGAACGTTAAGGCTTCTGGCACACCTGTTAAGGTTGAGATCATGGTTCCTCTCGTAGGTAACCACAAGGAGCTCCGCTACCAGAAGAACATCATCGACAAGACTGCTGAGGCAGTATTCGCAGAGCGTAACGATCGTATCGAGTACCTCGTAGGTACAATGATCGAGGTTCCTCGTGCTGCTGTTACAGCTAACCAGATTGCTGAGGTTGCAGAGTTCTTCTCATTCGGTACAAACGACCTTACACAGATGACTCTCGGCTTCTCACGTGACGATATCGCTAAGTTCTTGCCTATCTACTTGGAGAAGAACATCCTCAAGAACGATCCTTTCAAGGTATTGGATCGCAACGGCGTAGGTCAGCTCGTACGTGAGGCTGTATTCAAGGGTCGCACAACACGTCCCGACTTGAAGTGTGGTATCTGCGGTGAGCATGGCGGTGAGCCTTCATCAGTAGAGTTCTGCCACCACGCAGGTTTGAACTACGTAAGCTGCTCTCCATTCCGTGTGCCTATCGCACGTTTGGCCGCTGCTCACGCTGCTTTGAGCGTTAAGTAGTTTAACATACTTACTACCCAAGAGGGGCTGTCCGATATGATCGCGACAGCCTCTCTTTTATTTTATATATAGGTGTAATAAGACCTCTCTTGTTCTCTCACATAAATCACATCAACGCTACCCTACTTGTCGCCGCACCGAGATTTTAGCCACATTTATTATGGGTATTTATACTTATATAAGGCATAAAAAGTAGTAAAACAGCTCAAAAATGTCTACTAATTGAAAAATTTTAGGTATATTTGTGCGACTATGGTCAAGCCTCATTGACTCATTTAGAAGATCTCTCCGTTTGTCGAACCCCAATTGTAACGGCATTTTCGGAGAAGAATAAACCAAACTTAAACCCGAAAGGGAAAATTGAACGATTTTACGTATGAAGAAGTTTTTGGAGATTTTGGATCCACTCGATCCCAACTTGGGCGCTGGAGAGATGACTCTCGTGAACATTATTTTGGCTCTCGTTATGTTCGGCGTAGCACTCGGCATCAAACTCGACACATTTAAGGATGTATTCCGCTTTCCCAAGTCAATCATCGTAGGTTGCATGATGCAGTGGGTTGCACTCCCCTTAGTTACACTCTTGGTTGCATTGGCCTTCAACAGCGTCATCACTCCCATGGTTGCATTGGGTATGATTTTGGTTGCATCGTGTCCTGGTGGCAACATCTCAAACTTCATGTCATCATACGCTCAGGGCAACATCGCGCTCTCAGTATCTATGACAGCTGTTACAACAGCATTCTCACCCCTTATCACACCTCTTAACTTCTGGCTCTATGGTACGCTCTACTGCAACATCGTAAGCCTTAACAACGAGATTCCCACACTCGTTATCCCCTTCGGCGACATGTTCGAGCAGATCATGCTTCTGTTGGGTCTCCCCATCGTAGCAGGTATGCTCTTCGCACACTACTTCCCAAAGGTTACACAGAAGCTCTTGAAGCCCTCACAGATTCTCTCTATCATCCTCTTCATGGGTATGGTTGGAGTATCGTTCACAAAGGTTGTAACATCTCTTGGTGACAACACAGGTGCTGGTCTTGACGGCATGACAATCTTCATCGCAATTCTTTGTGCCTTCGTTGTCGTTATTGCACACAACGTCACAGCTCTATGCACGGGTTATGGTGGTGGCACACTCTTCCGCCTTCCACGCATCGACCGTCGCTCAATGACTATCGAGGTAGGTATCCAGAACTCAGGTCTTGGTCTTATCCTCTTGTTCAACGACAAGATTTTCGATCCCACAATTTGGGATAACAATGGTGGTATGATCTTCATCACTGCAATTTGGGGTGTATGGCACATCGTATCGGGTCTTATCACAGCATCAATCTTCCGTCGCACTAAACTCGTATAGTTATGGCTAAAGAGAAGAAGGTTCAGGACTACGACTTCATGTACGATTTTCTGCGCTACTATGTAGACATCGTAATGAAACTCTCCTACCGCAAGATTAAGTATGTCGGCAAGGAGTTTATACCCAAGGATGGCGCTATTATCCTTGCACCAAACCACACCAACGCCCTTATGGATGCTATGGTGGTATTGGGCATGGATCACCAGCCCAAGGTCTTCGTAGCACGCGCAGATATCTTCCGCAACCCCAAGATTGCCAAGATTTTGAAGTGGCTCAAGATTATGCCTATCATGCGTATGCGCGATGGTTATGAGGAGGTTAAGAAGAATAACGAGACCATCGAGCGCGCTGTTGATGTGTTGCGCGACCGCGTGCCATTCTGCATCTTCCCCGAGGGTACACACCAGACTAAATACTCGTCACTCCCCTTGGCAAAGGGCATCTTCCGCATCGCTTTCCAGGCACAGGAGCTTATGCCCGACATGCCTCTGTACATCGTTCCAGTGGGTATTCGCTACGGCAGCTTCTTCCGCTTCCGTTCTACTGCACGCGTACAGATTGGCGAGCCTATCAACGTCGGTCAGTTCATCAATGAGCACAGCAACCTTGCACCCGCAGAGCAGATGACCGCTATACGCGAGTTGCTCACCGAGCGCATCCAAAAGTCTATCTTCTACATCCCCAACGATGAGGATTACGAGGCGATGTACGAGATTTGCGCAACTGTAGTTAAGCACCAGACCAAGCGTTGCAAGTTCGTAGTCGACGGCAAGCGTCTTCGCGGCATGGATGCACACTTCGAGGCTAACAACCGCACCGTGCGCGAGGTTATGCGCCTCAAGGAGTCTAACCCAGAGGTTGCAGCCGAGCTCTTGCAGTTGGGTAAGGAGGCTTACGAGATGCGCACACAGCAATCAATTAGCCTTAAGTCGGTATCAGCAAAGAATGGTCTTGCATCTCGCATCATGCAGATGTTCTTCTTCATTCTTAAGCTACCCTACACCATTCCCGCATCCATTCTTACATTGCCCATGGTGGCAGTTGTGAAGTTCTTGTTTACCAAGATTAAGGACCACGCTTTCCGCAACTCTATACGCTTCCTTATCAACCTTGTGTTGTGGCCAATATTGATGATAATCTATGCGGCCGTGGCGTATAGCCTCCTACCATGGGAGTGGGCACTACCCATCACGCTGGCATTGCTCCCAGCCCCCATCGTAGCACAGGAGACATGGCGTATGTTGCGTCTATTCAAGTCGGACATCAAGCTACATAACAACAAGCCTTTGCGCGATAAGTATAAGAAGATTAGAACTCTATTCATCAAAAACAAATAGCTATGATTAAGAGACTTACAACGTTGGCTATTGCCATGCTTGCATCGGTTAGCTTGTATGCTCAGGCTAACGATCAGGCAGTAAACCAGCTCGACCAGGAACTAAGCACAACCGAGAAGAAGGAGATCGTAAAGACTGGTTACAACTTTGGTCCCCTTCCCGCTGTGGCATTCGATGCAGATAAGGGCTTCCAGCTCGGTGCTCTTTTGAACATCTACGACTTTGGCGATGGTTCAACATACCCTAACACACGCCAGCAGTGGTACTTCGAGGCCTCATTCTTCACTAAGGGTTCGCAGCAGTTTATGGTGTCGTACGACAACCGCTTCCTAATCCCTGGCGTGCGCTGGTCAACAGCCTTGACCGTCTTCAACGACAAGGCAATGGACTTCTATGGTTTCAACGGCTACATGGCTCACTACGACTACGAGATGGTGGCATTGGGTAAGGACAAGGCAAACCTCGACAACTACATCTACACTCCCAAGTACCGCATCAACCGTATCGCAGTACTCTTCAAGAGCGACTTTGTGGGTAACATATGGGATAACAAGTTCTTCTGGGAGGCAGGCTACCACCTTAGCTACTTCAAGCAGGGTTACAAGAACCAGGGTGCACTCAACCTCGACAAGATTAACAAGAACAAGGCTCCTGAGAAGATGTTCCCCGAGAAGGAGTCCACAATCTTTGATATGTATCGCCGTTGGGGTCTTATCTCGGAGGAGGAGGCCTGGGGTGGTCTTAATAGTACCGTACGTCTCGGTTTGTTGTTCGACACACGCGATAAGGAGGGTGCCCCCTCACGTGGTATCTGGGCAGAGGCACACCTCATGCTTGCCCCCAAGTGGTTGGGTACTACTAACCCCTACTACCGCTACTCTGCAACCTTCCGCCACTATGTACCCATCGTAAAGAACGATATCCTTACCTTCGCATACCGTTTGAATTATGAAGGTACATTCGGCAAGCACGCACCATACTACGTATTGCCATATATCACCACCGTAGGTCAGTCATACGACCGCGATGGAATGGGTGGCTACCGTACAATCCGTGGTATCATGCGTAGCCGTGTTCAGGGTTTGGATATGGCATCGTATAATGCAGAGTTGCGCTGGCGCTTCGTGTCGTTCACACTCTGGAAGCAGAACATCGCCTTTGGTCTAAACATCTTCTCGGATGGTACTATGGTTACCAAGGGTCGCGATATGTCGTTCCGCGGTGATGAGCAGTATCGCGCAGAGTATGATGAGTATATGGCACAGGGCACAACGGCTGACCGCCCACATATAACCGTTGGTGGCGGTTTGCGCTTCATCATGAACCAGAACTTCATTGTAGCATTTGAGTATGGCTTGCCCGTGAGCAAGTTCAGCAAAGACCCTCTCATCAAGAATCAGGATGGCAAGGGTGCTTTCTACATCAATACTGGCTACTTGTTCTAAGCGAACACAACATAATACAAAAGGCTGTCGCAACAAATTGTGGCAGTCTTTTTTTTGTAATTATAGACTATATGATTAAAATTGTTGCGTATATTTGGTAGTTTTGTATAAAAATAGTATATTTGCGAAAGCGAATATTTAATATTATGCAGAAGCTCTACATCATAGCGGGTTGTAATGGTGCTGGCAAGACAACGGCATCTTACACTATGTTACCCGAGTTGTTGCACTGTCACGAGTTTGTGAATGCCGATGAGATTGCTCGCGGTCTATCACCCTTTAATCCCGACAGCATGGCTATCGAGGCGGGTCGCCTCATGCTGCGCCGCATCAACGACCTCTTGGAGGAGGGCTCAGATTTCGCATTCGAGACGACACTCTCAACACGTACATATCAGAAGTTCATTGACCGCGCACACGAGCGTGGTTACTTCGTATCGTTACTTTACTTTTGGCTGCCCACGCCCGAGCAAGCTATTCAGCGCGTGGCAAAGCGTGTGAGTCTCGGAGGTCACAACATCCCGACAAACACCATTTGTCGACGCTATGAGAGCAGTATGCGCAACCTCACTTCGCTCTACATCCCCATCTGCGACTATTGGGTAATCTACGACAACTCGACTGCCGAGGGTGTCAAAAAGATTGCGTATGGCGCAAAGAGCGAAATAAAAGAGGTAGTAGACCCGTTAGCCTACCAAAAGATTTTGAGTTATGAGTGAGTTTGAGATAAGAGAACTTCAAGAACGTATCGACGCGGGCATTCTCCTTGCCCAACGCCGCCTTATCGAGCGCACACGCAAAGATAATGGCGACCTGGTAGTTATGCGCGATGGTAAAGTTGTGCGCCTAACTCCCGACCAGCTACTACAGAAGTAGCATATAAAAATAATCCCCGCCCCATGTGGGGCAGGGAAGAGCATATTTGTGCCAGCGGGCGACTCTACCTTCGGCTGGCAATATAATCCAATATTGCATCGAGGTCACTTGGCGCAAACCATGCCGTCTGCTGATCGCGCTTAAACCATGTAAGCTGACGCTTAGCATAGCGTCGTGAGTTACGCTTAACAAGCTCTACAGCCTCCTCGAAGCTGCACTTTCCATCGAAATATTCGAACAACTCGCGGTAGCCCACCGTCTGCAAGGCGTTCAAGTGACGCTTTGGATACATCGTGCGTGCTTCAGTCTCCAAACCATCCTCGACCATCATGTCCACACGGCGGTTGATTCGATCGTAGAGCACATCGCGAGGCATATCCGTACCTATCTTTATAATATGGAATGGTCGCTCAGCTGTCACACCCTTGCGCTGCTCGGAGTATGGGCGTCCCGTTGTGAGGCACACCTCCAACGCTCGCATCACACGCGCAGGGTTGCAAATATCCACCTCCTCGGTATACTTTGGATCGAGCGTTCGCAACTCCGCCACAAGACTCTCTAAGCCCTCGTTCTCCAAGCGTTGCTTAAGACTCACACGGAGTGCTGGGTCGGCATCTGGCAGGTCATCCATACCCTCACACAGAGCCTGGACATAGAGTCCCGAGCCACCTACCGCTACGACATACTCATTCTCCTTGAAGAGTTCCTCCAAGAGTGCAAGTGCCTCAGTCTCATACTTACCGCAATTGAAGTCATCCTCCACCTCACGGTCAGCAATGAAGTAGTGCTTCGCTGCTGCTTGCTCCTCGGCCGTAGGCTGCGCCGTGCCTATGGGCATGCCACGAAACACCTGGCGTGAGTCTGTAGATATAATAGGGGCATGAAGGTGCGTTGCGAGCTTCACCGCCAAGGCGCTCTTACCCGAGCCTGTGGGGCCCACAACCACAACCAACACTCCTCGTTTAGAACTCATCGTCGTAGCCATCATCGCCATCGAACTCGTTGTAGTCACCCATCATCTCCTCGAAGATTGAGCCACACTCCTCGTTAGCCTCGGGGTCGTACTGATCGGGCGCTGGTGCGTGCTCAAATGCCACGCGTGGATATGTAAGGCCATCCTGTGGGCGCTGCATATCCATAAGTTCGAGATAGAACGAGCGGTTATTCATCATGTCGAAGGTGTAGATGAGACGATCGTGGAAGGCGTTATTCACCTCCATGAGGGTCACCTTATCCATGCAACGAGGAGCACCTGGGATGTCATCACCGAGGTCAATCTCCGAGAACTCCTCTACGGGTCGCCACTCGGCATCCGACTTGAAGATAGAGATCATGCAGTCATCATAGCCCAACGCCTTGAGAAGGAATTGGCTGAATTGTGTGAGTGTCATATCGGGATAAACCTCGAAGTCGCGCACGAAGTTATCGCTCTCGTCACTAAGCATTCGGTATTTGAAAACTATATTCATAGTGTTTAGTTTTAGAGTCACATTTAATGTTGACACAAAATTAATATTTATTCGCTGAATTGGTAAGTAAAACAACAAAAATCTAATAAAAAGTTGTAAAAAATTAAAAAAGACACTATATTTGCATCACTCAACTCGAGTATTTGTTCATCCCCCGCGAGATTCATCGTCGGGTTTCGGATAATAATCAAACAAGATATATGCAAGATTTAACAGCATTGGAGGGTAAAACCATTGTCGAATTGCGTGAAATCGCTAAGGTTTTGGGCATAACAC
The DNA here is from genome assembly GCA_017555545.1 of Alistipes sp. Lineage (GTDB taxonomy): Bacteria > Bacteroidota > Bacteroidia > Bacteroidales > Rikenellaceae > Alistipes. The sequence goes on along the minus strand of JAFZGE010000067.1, from coordinate 12,048 downwards.
CCTCAAATATGAAGAAGGGCGAGCTTATCAATAAGATCGTGGAGGCTACAACAACCGAGTCTGAAGCACCAGCCGCTGAGCATGCAGATGCTCCAAAGCGTGGTCGCCGCCCCCGCATGAATAGTATAAAGGTAGGTGCATCACCTCAGCCACGCCAAGAGGCAGCAGCAGAGGAGACTCCAGCAGAGACTCCCGCAGTTGCAGAAGAGGTGGCAGAGAGTCCTGCACAGCCCGCCAAGGAGTCTGCGCCCGAGCCACAGGCCAAGCGCCGTGGTCGCAAGCCAAAGTGGCAGAAGCAGCCCGCGGAGCAAGCACCCGAGTCTCAGCCAACAGAGAACGTAGAGGCAACAAATGAGCCCGCAGAGGATATTAACATGGATGAGGAGGCGCTCCCCATTGAGCATGTCTCGCTTCATGACATCATCGCAGAGGACGAGGATGAGGACATTCTCGATGGCGATGCGTTGTTTGATGATGATGAGGGCGAGGATGAGGAGGATGCCAACGCAGACATCACAAAGGATGACTTCACCGCGATAATCGAGGGTGAGGGCGTATTGGAGGTTATGCCCGACGGCTACGGCTTCCTTCGCTCGGCAGACTACAACTATCTCAACTCTCCCGATGACATCTACGTTTCGCCATCACAGATCAAACTCTTTGGCCTCAAGGCTGGCGACACAGTATACGGCACAATACGACCTCCTAAGGAGGGCGAGAAGTACTTCCCACTCGTACACGTGGAGCTAATCAACGGTCTCAAGCCCGACATCGTGCGCGACCGTCAGCAGTTCGAGTACCTCACACCCCTATTCCCTTCGGAGAAGTTCAACCTCACAGGTAACGGTCACAACACAAAATCTAACCGCATTATCGACCTCTTTGCCCCAATCGGCAAGGGTCAGCGTGCACTTATCGTGGCACAGCCCAAGACGGGTAAGACAATGTTGTTGCAGTCTATCGCCAACGCCATTGCCGACAACCACCCCGAGGTATACATGATCGTGTTGCTCATTGATGAGCGCCCAGAGGAGGTTACCGAGATGGCACGCCACGTCAAGGCCGAGGTTGTTGCTTCAACCTTCGACGAGCAGGCATCGCGCCACGTTAAGGTCGCAGAGATGGTATTGGAGAAGGCTAAGCGCATGGTTGAGTGTGGCCACGACGTAGTTATCTTCCTCGACTCTATCACACGTCTCGCACGTGCCTACAACTCCGTGCAGCCCGCATCGGGCAAGGTACTTTCAGGCGGTGTCGACGCCAACGCATTGCACAAGCCTAAGCGCTTCTTTGGTGCTGCACGTAACACCGAGGAGAAGGGCTCGCTTACAATCATCGCTACAGCCCTTATCGACACCGGTTCGAAGATGGATGAGGTGATTTTCGAGGAGTTCAAAGGTACGGGTAACATGGAGCTTCAGCTCGACCGCAAGCTCGCAAACAAGCGTATCTACCCTGCTGTCGACGTTATCGCTTCGGGCACACGCCGCGAGGATTTGCTCCTTTCGCAGGGCGTAATGCAGCGCACATGGATATTGCGTAAGCACCTCTCGGATATGACAACCGTGGAGGCTATGGAGTTCTTGCAGAAGCAAATGAACCTCACTCGCGACAACGATGAGTTCCTCGCTACGATGAACCAGTAACAGCGCTACAACATAGAATAAATAAACCCCGCAGGATACCTGCGGGGTTTTATTATACTGGTAGATGCGTGCTAACGTTACGCTTTGGGAAGTGTAAAGGTAAACTCTAGGCCACCAATCTTGCGGTTTGCAACCTTGATGTCGCCACCATGGAAGAGCACAGCATTCTTAACGATAGAGAGACCGAGGCCTGTGCCACCGAGTTTGCGCGAACGACCCTTGTCAATGCGATAGAAGCGCTCAAAGATGTGGTTGATATGGTCACCATCCACACCGATGCCGTTATCTGCAAACGAGATTGTATACATCGTAGGACTCTCATCGATGCAGCGGATATAGATATCACGACCACCGGAGTATGCGATGGCGTTATCGGTCAAATTCTTGAGTATCGACATTAGAAGCGTTGAGTTACCCAACACCTGCATAGGCGCTGGGAGGTCTACATTCACACGCATGCGCTTATCATCAGACAAGAGTGCCACATCCGATGCAATCTCATCAACCAAAGCACGCAAATCGACGCTCTCGCGCTCGATACGGCTACTACCATCCTCCAAACGAGTGATAGTAGAGACATCGTTGAGCAACTGCGTAAGGCGCTGGCAATGGGCATAGCACTTTGCGATGAAGGCATCGCGCTCCTCCTCGGTCATATCCTTCGCCGTAGTCATGGTCTCGAGGTAGCCCTGTATTGCTGCCACGGGGGTCTTAAGCTCGTGGTTAATGTTGTTGGTAAGTTGGCGCTTAATACGCAACTTCTCCTGCTGCTCGTGAAGGGCATTATCGTGCTCACGCTGAATATCGTTTGTAGCCTCACGCAAACGTCCATAGAGGGCGATAATGTGGCGCGCGATATCGCCGAGCTCATCATCTGCGAACTGAGGCATAGACTCAATGTCTGCACCATTCTCCATAGCTGCCACAGCACGATCAAGGCTACGCAAGTTGCGACTCATGCGCACGGCAAGCAGAAGCGCAATAACGATTGAGACACCCGCAACGCCGATGATAGCAAAAAAGATACCCTCATCAATGTAGTTTATGCTCTTGATTTGGCTCAATAGTGAGAAGTGGTAGATGATAAATCCACCAATGAGCGTAGTGATAAGGATTGCCAAAAGGAGGTACATGCCTCCGCGGTAGCTGAAGATTTTAGATTTTGAATCCATAACCGTATCCAGTTCGTGTTATAATGTAATTACCGTAAATTCCAAGTTTTTTGCGTAGTCGAGTGATGTTTACGTCGATTGTGCGGTCAAGCACCACTACCTCCTCGCTCCATACGCGCTTCATAATCTGTTCGCGCGAGAGGATAGTGCCACGACTCGAAAGCAACAACACCAAAATATCAAACTCCTTACGCGTAAGCTGTATCTCCTCGTTGTCGATGTAACAACTCTTGTCAAGGTTATTTACAACCAGGGTCTCGAAGCGTATGATGCTATCATCCTCCTTGGGCGCCTCGTCTGCGGACACTTCACTCTGCGCTACAACGCCGAGTGTACGTTTCGAGCGACGCAAAACGCTACGCACACGCGCCATAACCTCTGCCAACGAGAAGGGTTTCGAGATGTAGTCATCAGCACCAATGTCGAGTCCCTTAATCTTGTCGGCCTCCGAGTCGAGTGCCGAGCAGAAGATGATTGGCGTCTCGGCAGTCTCGGGGCGCTTGCGCAAGATGCGAGCAAGACCGAATCCGCTGAGCTCACCCATCATGATATCGAGAATCATCAGATCATAGTCGGCGAGATTTAGCGCCAATGCCTCCTCGGCACTAAGTGCGGTGGTAACATCGTAGCCCTCCTTCTCGAAGTTGAACTTCAAGATTTCGCACAACGACTCCTCATCATCAACGACCAATATTCTATACTTATTCATGTTTCAAAGTTTTTGTCAAAGATAGGCATATACGCGTTACACACCACTTTAACAATACAAATTTAATAAAGATTTAACAATTGGGCAAGCGTACACCCATATTTTTCATCGATATGTTCACGATAATGAAATAAAAATGTAACAATTTTGTAACAATTATTTTCTATCTTTGTGACATAACTCTTAGCGTTATGGATCTATTTATAGTAATTGTGCTAGCCCTACTAGCCGTATTAGGTATCGTTGTTGGTGTTTCGAACGATGCCGTTAACTTTCTAAATTCAGCATTTGGCTCGAAAGCAGCCAGGAAACACATTATCCTTACTATTGCCGCTGTCGGCGTTATGGTCGGCGTGCTCACCTCAAGTGGCATGATGGAGGTGGCGCGAAATGGCGTATTCAACCCCGCGATGTTTAGCTACAAGGAGATTATGATTCTCTTCCTGGGCATGATGCTCTCGAATATCATACTCCTGGATATCTACAACACCCTCGGACTACCCACCTCTACCACCGTATCGTTGGTCTTTGGTTTGATTGGCTCTGCCGTGGCAATCTTCCTGTTCAAAGTATGGGATGGCACAGCAAATGTGTCTAGCATAGGCAATTACATCAACACCACCAAGGCTCTGGGTATCGTATCGGGTATTCTTTTGTCGGTTGTACTGGCATTTTTCACCGGTCATCTACTTATGTATATCTCGCGCGTGATATTCTCGTTCCGCTACAACAAGCTCTTCTCTCGCTTTGGTGCACTTTGGTGCGGTATCACAGTTGCAGGTATCATCTACTTCACTGTATTCAAGGGTCTTAAGAGCACAACGCTCATTCCTGACGCACTTAAGACATATGTCGATGAGAACACCCTCGTAGCATTGCTTATTCTATGGTTGGGTAGCTCGGTGCTTTTGTGGATATTGCAGCGTTGCAAGGTCAACATCCTTCGCGTCTCAATCCTTGCTGGCACATTCTCTTTGGCATTGGCATTTGCGGGTAACGACCTTGTAAACTTTATTGGTGTTCCCTACGCAGGTTACGACTCATATATGCTTGCACACGATGCAAATGGCATACCTCAGACCATGGCGGAGCTTGCTCCAGCCGAGGGTGGCGAGGCAACCACAGCTAACCCATGGATCATGTGCGCCGCAGGTATTGTAATGGTTCTCACGCTCTTTATGTCGAAGAAGGCGATGCGCGTTATCGAGACCGAGCGCAAGCTTTCATCGCAGAGCGAGGAGGCATCACCCACAAACAACGAGGCAACAAACGCCTCACGAGGCATCGTGCGTGGTGCTCGTGCCATCAGCAACGCCGTAGAGGCTATCACCCCCAGAAAGGTACGCGAGTTTATCGACAGCCGCTTTGTGGCTCTATCGGAGGAGGAACGTGGCGATGCCAACTACGACCTTATCCGTGCTACGGTAAACCTTACAGCCGCTGCAATTCTCATTTCAATCGGTACTCAGCTCCAGTTGCCACTCTCTACAACATACGTTGTGTTCATGGTATCTATGGGTTCATCATTGGCAGATCGCGCATGGGGTCGTGAGAGCGCCGTATATCGTATTACAGGCGTTATGAACGTTATCATGGGCTGGTTTATTACCGCGTTGGGTGGTTTTATCATCGCCCTTGCCGTAACCCTTGCCCTTGCATATGGCCAGCTTATCGAGGTAGGCGGTTGGAACATCATCGCCATCGCCGTAACGTTGGTCTGCATCGGCCTTATCATCAAGAGCAACATCTCTAAGAAGGAGGAGACAAAGGAGATTGAGGAGTCTGCTGTAGCTAAGATTAGCGACACCCTCAAGCAGAGCCCCGAAGAGGCACTCATCGCATATACCGAGCATGTATGTTCTTCAATGGAGAAGGTTACGCTCATCTATGACCGCACCATCGTTGCCGTGTTCAAGGAGAATCGTAAGGTATTGCGCGACATGGTTAGCGAGGCGGAGGATTTCTACCACTCTACACGTCAGCAGAAGTACGAGATTATCCCATTGTTGCGCACCTTACAGGAGAGCGACGTTAAGACTGGTCACTTCTATGTTCAGGTTGTGGACTACATCTCAGAGACAAGCAAGGCGTTGTTGCACATCACACGTCCATGCTACAAGCATGTAGACAACAACCACTCTGGTCTAACCAAGGAGCAGGTTTACGATCTTAAGTGCATCAACGACCGCGTTGAGGATATCTTCGGCAACATCAACCACATGCTCCGCACACGCTCATTCGAGAAGATGGATGAGGTACTCACCAAGCGTGATGAGCTCTTCAACTTCATCGATGAGGTTATGCAGAACCAGTTGCGTCGTTTGCGCGATACTGGAGGCTCGTCTTCGGCAAATATGTTGTTCTTCAACATCCTCACCGAGACCAAGACTATGGTATTGCACTCACGCAACATCGTGAAGTCTTTGGAGCACTTCGTAGATAGCGAGGAGTAATCCTCACAATTAGCAATAATGATAATGCGTCAGCCTTCTCAAGCTGACGCATTTTTTTATATGCAAAAAAGAGTCTGCCCAACCTTACGGTTAGGCAGACCAGACACAAACAGTTATACTACTAGTCGTTGGCGAGTGGATTATTTCGCGGGTGCCCACTTGCAGCGCACGGGCGATACGATAGCACCCTCCTCCTTGAGCTGCTTCATAGCCTTATCAACCTCCTTACGGTCAATGCCGCTAAGCTCTGCGATCTTACCTGCGTTCATAGGCTCACCTGCCTCAATCATTGTTGCCAATACCTTTGCTTTAGTCTCCATAGTTCTTATAGTTTTAATAGTTATTATTCCTTATCTCGAGTGTTACCTCCATGTATGTCTTGCGACCCTCAATATACTCCTCGTAGACGATTTCAGCATCGCGTCCCTTTAGCATATTACATCTGCCACATAGCTCGCAGTTGCAGAGGCATCGCCATCTATCCTGCACATATGCCAAGCGCTCTTCGCGTGTGCTACTCTCTATCGCTGGTGCAAACATATCACTTCATTATCACTCTTTGTTCTTGTTTCTGGTGCAAAAGTAATACAAAGTTATATAAGTTGCAAATCGGAAATTTTGATTGAGCTATAAGAGAAAACTATATACACTATTTACCCACCTGCTTATGCCAACGGATGTAGCCAGCAACGGCAAGCAAACAATAGAGGGTATAGAGACCTGCGGTGATGGGAATACCCTTATATAGATATAGGCCAACGCTAATCATATCGACCACAAGCCACACCAGCCATTGCTCAACAAGCTTACGTGACAGCATCCACATAGCCACGATGCACAAGGCCGTACTCATAGAGTCGAAGAACGAAACTGAGCTACCAATGTAATCGAGAATGTAGTATATAGCGACATGGAGCACAGCATATACCGCCACAAGGGGCAGAATCCACCCCTTGGGCGTATGACGTATTTTTCCTTCGCTTTTATGCTTGGGTCTGCTACTCCACACTACAAGGCCATAGACACCCGCAGCAACATAGTAAAGCTGCATTGCGGCATCGGCATATACACCCTTAGTAAGATAGAGCACACCATGCACAACGGGCATGATAGCACCCACCACCCACAGCCAGATGTTAGCCTTGTATTCGAGCCACAGGTACAAGAGTCCGAGGGCTGTGCCTACGCACTGCAATATTAGAGTCCAATCCCAAGTCATTGCGTTAGAAGTTAATTGTTACGTTAGCAAGCACGTTGATGGGTGCTTGAGGAAAGTAGAAGGCGTCATCATAGCGCACACCATCCCACATATATGAGTAGCCGTAGCCATTCGACTCGTAGAGCGCCGAGAAGAGATTGTTAATAGCGACACCAAAGCGCACCTCTTGCTCCTTATTGGTCTTTAGCGTGTAGCCGAGGTTGAGGTTGGTCACGCAGTAGGCATCCAATGACAACGCCTCAATCTCATTGTTCGTAAAGTACTGCTTACCGACATACTGCGTGTGCCACAAGGCGCTGAAGCCACCCACATGGAAATCTGCCATCACAGAACCCATCACCGAGGGCGAGTATGAGATGGTCATATCGCCGAGATTCTGGCCATACGTTGGGCTATCCTTGAGTTCATCTACATAGTCTCTAATCTTATTCTGCGAGAGCGTAGCATTTGCCGAGAGCGTAAGCCACTTTGCCACCCTCCATGACGCCATAAGCTCGACACCACGGCGGTAACTGCGTGCAACGTTCGTATTTAGCGCATCATCGCCATCGTTCACCATACCCGTTGCCACAAGCTGATTGTGATAGAGCATATAGTAGAGGTTAACACCCACAACAATGCGTGGTGCGGTGTAAGTATAGCCAACCTCGAAGTCTATGAGGCGCTCGGGCTTTGGTTCGGTGTCATCCGCCGAAAACATATACCTATCCGTAAAGTCGGAGCGTGTAGGCTCACGGTGTGCCACAGCTGCCGAGGCGAAGATATTGTGGCGGTGGTGGATGTAGCTGATGCCCGCACGAGGGTTAAAGAAGTTGTACTCTTTATCCACGTCAATAGGCTGCATATAGACACCCTCATCGCCCCAAATAGCGTTATCGTTCGTACCCCATGCCGAGTATCCGACGTAGCGATACTGCAAGTCACCGAAGATATGAAGCTCGTTATCCATCCAGCCACGCACCGCAGTCCAGTCGGCACGCGCAAAGAGGTTGCCATCATACTTCTCGACATCATTGTCATACCACTTACCCGCAACCGAGGCACTATCCATACCATCTACCCAGCTGAGCGTACCCCAGTGTGGCGAGGTGTAGTAACTCCACGAGCCACCAAAGGTAACATCTACATCCGAGGTGCGATACTCAGCCGCAGCATTTACTCCTGCAAGGTGGTTGAGCATCTTCTTGTGGCGAATGAGATCAGCCTGCTCGATTGAGGTATTGAGGTTTGTGTAGCTCGCCAACCACGCATCATCCTTATACTGATTGTAGTAGCCATAGCCGTAGGTGTAGAATAGCGTAGCGTTAAGCTGCCAACGGCCACTAAAGCGGTGATTGAGTACGAGTTGATTGTTAAATTGGAGATAGTTGTCGGTCTGATCATCGTAGTAGTCTACGTGCGTACCATCCTCCAACACGAAGGGGCCATCCGATGTAACATATTGACCCGAGGTGTGGTAGCGGCGACCATAGCGTTCCATATCCTCGCGCGATACACCGTTATAGGTGAGGTATGTCGAGGAAGCGCCACCAAACGACAAGAACTTAATCTTGGTGTTTGTGTTGTAATATCCCGCCTGCAACATATAGGACTTAAGGTCGGTAGCACCACGGTCGATATAACCCTCCGAGCCAATGTGCGTGAGGCGCGCATCCACAACCCAGTGGTCGCGCATGAGACCCGATGAGATATGTACAGCCTGCTTGTTTGTGTTATACGAGCCATACGATAGCGATGCCGAGCCTCCAAACTTTGTTGAGAGGGCATCCGTAGTCATCGCCACAGAGCCGCCAAAGGCTCCCGAACCATTTGTCGAGACTCCCGCACCTCGCTGCACCTGAACGCTACCCACCGAGGAGATAAGGTCGGGGGTGTCGTACCAATACATGGAGTGTGAATCGGGGTTGTTCATGGCTACGCCATTGATAGTTACGTTGATGCGCGTAGCATCTGTACCTCGCAAGCGTATTGCCGTAGCACCAATGCCTATACCAGTCTCGTTAGTGGCTATGATTGAGGGTGTAAGCGCGAGTGCTGTGGGCATATCAGTACCATAAGCCGAGCGATCGAGGCTCTCCTTCGAGAGGTTGTCCTGCGCCACGGGTGTTGTGCGCTTTGCATTTACGGTAGTGACCTCTATAACATCGATGTCGTAGTTGCGGAGCGAGTCCAATAGATAGTTGGCATCCTGTGCCTTGAGTGCCGCACATAGAGCGAAGGTTGCGGCAATAAAACAAAAAAACCTTTTCATACTTTAATAAATTAAGTTGAAAAGGGGCTTAATAAGATATTTTCCGTGTTCCTGGTCTCAGCATTACCCGTATCCAGTACAATGGGTATCATCTCAGCCAATCTCTTCACTACGTTCAGATATCGGTTGGATAAGAGACTTGCAATCCCTCTAAATCTCCCGTTGAGAAGGGAGACTTTTGGGCAGTCTCTTACCGCCTCACTGAATTCAGAGTTCGGTTGGCCAATTAATTAATCCGCACCCTGTAGTGAAGGAGTAGCACCCCTTATTTGCCGCAAAGGTAAACATAATTTCCTAAAGTTGTAGCGACATACAGTGTTTTTTCTTATCTTTGCACTTATACGAAGATTCCGATAATGAAACTCAACAAACTCACAATAGGCCTTGTGGCGGCAATACTCGTTACTCTGCTATCCGCAGACTATACTCATGCGCAAGAGAGACACGACATACGCCTATCGTGGGCATTAGGTGCGCGAGGCAACTACGGCCTGGCAAGCCACATATCACTAGGTTATATCGGAGATTTAGACAATACCCCACTCGAGCCCACCGCAGGCAACACCCTGTGGCTTACCGCATCGCTCGACTATGGTTACAGAGTTAACGAATGGTTCAGCGTCGGAGCAAGTCTGGCATGGACTGCGGGCATCTGCAATCTCTACGACAGCCAAACGCTCAAGCGTTGGGACACCATGCACGTGGACTACATATCTCTTATGCCCATAGCTCGCTTCACATGGTTTCGCCGAGACATCGTACAACTATATTCTAGTGTTGGCGCTACGGCTGGCCTAGAGCATTGGATGCACTACCTGAACAACGAGCAACACACCCTCCGCCCCTACCTCTCCTACGACGTCAAACCCATTGGCATCGCTGTAGGCGGCAAGTGGTACGGATTTGCCGAGGCGGGATATGGTGCACGAGGCATTTTCAACATCGGCATAGGACACCGATTCTAATCATCACTACCCAACACCCTATTTCGCTTATACGTCAGCGCCGTAGCTATGGCGATGATAAGCACCACTATGCTATTAAAGAGATAGGCAAAGGTATGCCCCGTAGCATGGAATAGGTAATCGATACCATCAATCATAAAGGGAGCAACGAGGATAGCCAGATAGTTCGTAGTCATCACAATTGCTAACGCCAGTGTCGAGAGGTGTGGCGGAGCATTTGTTGCCGCCTTATCATAGATAATAGGCTGCATCACACCATAGCCCAAGCCCGTGAGTATCGCACCTATTGTCAATGTCGTAGCCGTAGGGTGCGGAATAGACATCAATAGCAATCCGACACACATAGCCACCAGCGACCATAGGTTTACCGCCCTACCGAAGATGGCGATGATGCGATTAAGCATAAAACCAGGCGCCATAATAGCTAGGAAGAAAAGCGATATTATAACACCCGCCTCACTACTACGCATACCCGCAAGCGACGCCACATATGAAGTGTTATAGGTAACAATCAACGATGTGTATGTGATGGCGAAGTAGAAGAGAACAAGACCTACTATAATCTTCACATTGAGCGTGGTCTGTCTGTTCTGCGCACCCGACTTTGGCTCGGGCATGGGCTTCGTGCGACTTAGCGCAGGAATAAGCAACAACGTAACTGCAGGAAGCAGATAGACAATAAAGGCCAAGTGCCACTCCACATCTGCAAGATAGCCCACAGCAGAGGTGGCAACAACGAGCGTAAGGTTATTCACCGCAGAACTTACACCAAGCTGTTTAACACGCTTATCACCAGTAAAATAATCAACCACTAAGCCTGTAGATAGAGGGATAATCATACCCGCGCCAACGCCGACAAGCGTACTTGCTATGATAAGTTCCACAAGCGTATATGAGGTTGTACACCATACGCCACTAAGTAGAAATATTGCAGTGCCCACTACCAGGAGCGTCATCTTATTACCCTTCACCGCCCAGCGGCCTGCAAGCAGCATAAAGGGTATAATCAGAAGCGATGGCAGCGACTCAAGCATCTGCACCTCGAGTTCACTCGCATGCGGAAAGATGCTCTGCATATCATCCAAAATGGGAGAGATGGCCAAGCCTGGCAACGAAACAATTGCCGAAACCGACCATATGGCCACAAGGGCTACAAGGGGTATTCTACCCTTACCAGTATCGATAGTCATTTAACCACATTTTTATTATGCTACTGATAAGCAAAGAGCATGCCACAGCCCATTCGCGCACACATACGCACGTACACCTTGTTTATTCAACTTTTTTTGCTAACTTTGTGCGAATATATAGACTCAAAGACTAAAACCTCATAACACTATGAAAAGAATTATTGCTCCTTCGGTGCTTTCAGCCGACTTCGGAAACCTCAATCGTGACATGGAGATGCTCGAGCGCTCACAGGCAGAATGGGTACACGTCGACGTAATGGATGGCGTATTCGTGCCTAACATCTCTTTCGGTTTCCCTCTTATGAAGCCTTTGCGCAAGGGTACAACTAAGGTACTCGATGTGCACCTCATGATTACTGCGCCTGAGAAGTACGTGACACGTTTTGTGGAGGCTGGTGCTGACTACGTGACCTTCCACTACGAGGCAACTGAAAACATCCAGG
>JAFZGE010000066.1 GCA_017555545.1 Alistipes sp. | reverse complement strand
CTCGACCTTGCTCCGCCTCGGCATAACAAGTGAGCTTGTTCTGCACTCGGCTTAATCGCAACGTTCGCGCTGCTCAGCATGACAATTTTTGTCGCCCCCATTTGTTGTCAGAAGCCGTGAGATGTGGTGCATCACAAAAGAGGCCTCCCAAGGATAGTACTTTGAGGTACAGCCTTGGGAGGTTTACTTTTAGGGATGTGCCGCAGATTGCGGCTTATCACAACAAATTAAAAGTATTTGATGTCTTTATCCTCGATTGCTGAGATAAGATTATTCGCTGCTGATGACGCACCGATACGGAAGAGGTCGGTTGTGAGCCACTCCTCGCCAAGCACCTCCTCGACGATTGTATAGTAGAGTGCAGCATCCTCAGGGGTCTTAACACCACCTGCAGCCTTGAAACCTACCTTGCGGCCTGTGAGGTTGTAGTAGTCCTTGATGGCGTGACACATCACGAATGCTGCCTCGGGAGTTGCAGTAACGTCGATCTTACCTGTAGATGTCTTAACGAAGTCGGCACCTGCAAACATTGAGATGAGTGAAGCACGACGGATGAGCTCAGGGGTCTTGAGAGCACCAGACTCGATGATGACCTTGAGGATAACATCCTTAGACTCCTCGCGGAGAAGCTCCACCTCGCTTGCTGCCTCAGCCTCGTGGCCTGAGAGCATCATACCAGGGTTGAGTACGATATCGATCTCATCTGCGCCATTCTCAATAGCCATGGCTACCTCGAGTGCCTTTACCTCCACGAAGCTCTGAGATGCGGGGAAAGCACCTGCTACGCTTGTGATGCGCATGGGGGTACCATCGATCTCGAGGCCTACGGTCTCAACGAATGAGGGGTACACGCAGATAGATGCCACATTAGGAATATTGGGGTACTTCTCATAAAAGTCTACCGCCTTGCGCACGAATGCCTGCACAGACTCCACAGAGTCGGTACATGAGAGCGTTGTGAGGTCAATCGCCGAGTAGCAGAACTTGTATACATCGGTATTGCCATTGCGGTTAGCCGCCATCTTGATCTTAGCGACCTCTTTTGCTACCTGCGCCTCGGTGTGTGCGGGCGCGTATTTCTCTAATTCCTTAATGTAGTCCATAGTACAACCAATTTCTCTTCTTTGTAATCACAAATGTACTATTTTTTTTTGAAACAAACACCATTCCGCGCCACTTTTTTTTCATCATCCGCAGACAAAAGGGGATAAAAAAGGGTTGCACCCATATGGATGCAACCCTCGTATATAGCTTGAATGGCTAAATTACTTAGCAACTACAGAAGCAGCAACTGCAACGTTAGCAGCCTTGAGAGTAGCAGGAGCAGCTACAGACTGAGCAGCAGCAGCCTTCTCGATACCCTTCATAGGACCGTAGTTAAGAACGTTGTTAGGTGTACCCTGCTCGTCGAGTGACATGAAGCCGAGCTGACCAGTCTCGGGGTTCAACGCGAATACCTCAGTAGCCTGAGCAGTGAAGATTGCACCGTTGCTGAGCTCACCAGTGTACATCTCGCAAGTTACGTTGCCAGCAGCATTCATGCAAAGCATCCATGCAGGGAACTCACCTGTTACGAATGTGTAACCACCATCTGCGAGTGAGCAGTAAGAGATCCAGTATGCGTAGTAGCCGTTACCTACATCACCGAGGTTCTGGAAGCTCCAGATGTAGAGAACGTTTGTGCCATCCTCAGCAACATCAACAGTACCGAATGCGGGGATGTCGTGACCGATCTTAGACAAACCGTAAACAATTACGTCGTGAGTTGTACCCTCCTGCATAACGATAGTCATAGCGATATCGTTGCGCTGGTCAGAGATGTTGAATGCACCTGCGTTAGAGTCGTAAGCAGCGATCTGCTCAGTGTAAGCAGTCCAGTTGCCCAACCATGCAGCAGCCTCATCAGAAACCTTAGCCTCGCAAGTTACAACCTCATTCTTAGCAAGGAAAGAGATACCTGCCTCGTTAGTTACGTATGCGAAGAGAGTGTAGCTTGTAGAGCCATAGAGACCCTGATCAAAATATGCAGAGAGACCCTCAGCGCTGTTTACAGCTGCAAGACCCTCAGCATCAAGAGTATCAAGGTTAGCAATGATAGTAGACTCATCAACCTGGCTTGCAGACTCAGTAGTGAAGATAGCGTAAGAGAGTGAAGCAACGCCCTCACCAATCCAAGTGAAGTCGATAGCAACCTCCTCTGCACGAGCTGTAGCAGTCTGAGTAAACCAATCAACTGAAGTAGCACCAGTTACAGTTACAGTTACAGT
>JAFZGE010000009.1 GCA_017555545.1 Alistipes sp. | reverse complement strand
CACAGGGTGGTGCTGCTATCATCAAGCTCCGCGGCCGTTCATCATTCCAGAGCCCCTCTTACCTCTCAGTTGAGATGATTCGTTCAGTGATGGGTGGTGAGGCATTCCGCTTCCCTTCAGGCACATACGTATCTAACGAGCGTTACAACCACATCATGATGGCTATGGACACTGTTCTCGACCAGAACGGTTGCTCATACAAGATGCCCGTAGGCACTGAGGAGGAGATCGCTAAGCTTGACGCTTCATACGCACACCTCTGCAAGATGCGTGATGAGTTGGTTACTCTCGGCATCGTTCCCGCAATCGAGGAGTGGTCAAAGATCAACCCCAACTTGTAATTATTAGCAGGCATCCACTGCCGCTAACAACAAAGATCCCGACAATGAGCACCACGCACATCGTCGGGATTTTTACACTGACTTTAATTATAATTAAATATGAAGATAGCAGTTCCCACACGCGATGGTCACATCGATGACCACTTCGGTCACTGCGCCTACTACACCATCTTCGAGATTGAGGATGGCAAGATTGTCTCTACATCACGCCTCGACTCTCCTGAGGGTTGCGGCTGTAAGTCAGGCATCGCTGCCGACATGGAGGCTATGGGCATCGAGGTGATGCTCGCTGGCAACATGGGCGAGGGCGCAAAGAACAAGCTCCAGAGCCACAACATCAAGGTTATTCGTGGCTGTAAGGGCGACATCGAGGCAGTTGTTAAGGGTTACCTCCTCGGCTTCGTGATGGACTCTGGCGAGGCATGCCACCACCACGAGTGCAAATAAGACAACATTCTTATTATCACACACATAGGGCGACGCATCGAGGCTATAAAGAGCCGATGCTCGCCCTATTGTTTTACCATGTCGCAGCGCCGATTTCGGCCCTTATGGTTTGGATATTTAAGATATTTTACATAAATTTGTAAGGGTTATAACATCCAAAACAGTTAGGCTATGAAGCGACTCCTACTTATACTCGTTGCGATTATGGTTATCATGCCCGCAACAAGCCATGCCTCAGCACAGGATCAGGGCGACTTTCGCTTTGGTTTCCGCACTGGTTACTACTTCCGCACTAAGGCGTACGCCATTGGCGTCTACGGCAACTACGGTATCACAAACTGGCTCAACGTAGAGCCTGGCATCAGCTACATCTGCAAGCAGAAGAGTACCGTCGACGTATACTGCGACTTCCACATCCCACTCGAGATGGCAACATATTGGCATCTCTACCCCATTGTCGGCATTAGCATCAACGACATCAGCGAGAAGAGTGGCACAATAGATGGCTGGGCAGGAGGATTAAACCTCGGCCTCGGTACTACGTACGACATAAACGGACATTGGAACTTTACGGCACAAGGCAAGTGGATGGGACGTTTTCCGCGCGAGCACACCAGTGCTGTGATCATCTCCGTGGGCATAGGCTACAACTTTTAAGTTGCGACAGAGAGGCAAGGGACATAAGCGAGAGACTCAAAACCTTTTGGGGCACTAACTCACTTATGTCTCTTTTCTCTTTTTTCGTATACCTAAAGGGTCTTATCGCCCTATTTTAAGCCCAAGTTTTATGCCGAGTATCGCAATTTTGCAGTTTTCGGAAATTTATTTCATTTTTTTGATACAGCGTACCACATTTTTTACTATATTTGTAAGAAATTATGGTGTACCTTGTAAAAGGCACACTCTATGACCGTGGAATAAGACAATTAAACAATTATACAATAACTACAAACTTACTGAACATGGACAATGTAAACGCTATGCAGTTGCAGGATGTGGTTATCCGATTCTCGGGTGACTCAGGTGACGGTATGCAGCTCACCGGTACGCTCTTCTCGGACACTTCAGCCCTGCTCGGAAACGGTATTTCTACCTTCCCCGACTACCCCGCTGAGATTCGCGCTCCGCAGGGAACTGTAGCAGGTGTATCTGGCTTCCAGGTGCACATCGGATCTTCACGTGTTGACAACCCTGGCGACTACTGCGACGTGCTCGTGGCTATGAACCCCGCAGCGCTCATCGCTAACCGCAAGTGGCTTAAGCCCTCGGCTACAGTTATCATCGATGGCGACACAATGACTGAGGACAACATCACAAAGGCTGGCTTCAAGACTTTGGATCCCATCACTGAGCTTAACCTCCAGGACTACAATGTCGTTATTCCCGACATCACTACAATGACTAAAGAGGCGCTTAAGGACTCAGGCATGGACAACAAGGCTGTTGTAAAGTGCAAGAATATGTTTGCCCTCGGTATCGTATTCTGGATGTACAACCGTCCTGATGACTACGCTAAGAACTACCTCGACTCAAAGTTCGCAAAGAAGAACCCCGCTGTTGCTGAGGCTAACAAGAAGGTTATCGAGGCTGGTTACAACTATGCAGCTAACACACACCAGTTTGCAAACAACTATACTGTAGCTCCCGCCGAGTTGGAGAAGGGCGTATACCGCTCAATCAACGGTAACACAGCTACTGCATGGGGCTTCTGCGCTGCCGCTGAGAAGTCGGGTCTTCCCCTCTTCTGCGGTTCATACCCCATCACTCCTGCAACCGTAATCCTCGAGGAGCTTGCTAAGCGTCGTGACCTCGGTGTCAAGACCGTACAGGCAGAGGATGAGATCGCAGGTATCTGTACTTCAATCGGTGCAGCTTACGCTGGTAACTTCGCCGTTACTACAACTTCTGGCCCTGGTATCTCACTCAAGAGCGAGGCTATGGGTCTTGCAGTTATGGCAGAGCTTCCTTTGGTTGTTGTTGACGTTCAGCGTGGTGGTCCTTCAACAGGTCTTCCTACAAAGACTGAGCAGAGCGACCTTAACCAGGCACTCTATGGCCGTAATGGTGAGTGTCCTATGGTTGTTGTTGCAGCATCTTCACCAAGCGACTGCTTCCACTACGCATTCATGGCAAGTAAGATTGCTATGGAGCACATGACTCCCGTTATGTTGCTTACTGACGGTTTCATCGCTAACGGTTCTGAGCCTTGGAAGATTCCTTCAATGAGCGAGTATCCCGCAATCGTTCCTCCTATCGTTGCACCTCGCACTGAGGGTGAGGGCGAGTTCTTGCCTTACGAGCGTAACGAGAAGTTGGCTCGCGGTTGGGCATTCCCCGGTAAGGAGGGTCTCCAGCACCGTATTGGTGGTTTGGAGAAGGATAAGCTCCGCGGTACTATTTCACACGATCCCAAGAACCACCAGGAGATGGTTACTACACGTCGCAAGAAGGTGGAGCTCGTGGCAGAGGAGTTGCCCGAGTTGGAGGTATTTGGTGCTAACGAGGCTGATGTACTCGTTGTAGGTTGGGGCGGTACACGCGGTCACCTCCACAGCGCAGTTAAGCAGCTTCAGGATGAGGGTAAGAGCGTTGCTCACCTCCACTTCAACTACATCTACCCCTTGCAGAAGGGCGTAGCAGAGACCTTGAAGCGCTACAAGCGCATCGTGGTATGCGAGTTGAACGAGGGTCAGTTTGCCGGCTACTTGCGTCAGCAGTTCCAGGATGTCGTAATCGAGTCTTACGGCAAGACTGAGGGTCAGCCCTTCACCGTTATCGAGATCAAGGATAAGGTTAATTCAATGTTGTAACTGTAACACCACAAATAACTTAAAACGAGAAAAACTATGGCAGAATTTAAGTATACACCCGCTGATTTCAAAAGCGATCAACAGGTAAAGTGGTGTCCCGGTTGTGGCGACCACGCCATCCTTAACGCCGTGCAGCGCGCTATGCCCGAGGTGGCAGACGCACTTGGCAAGCCTCACAACAAGTTCACTTTCGTATCTGGTATCGGTTGCTCTTCACGTTTCATCTACTACATGAAGACCTTCGGTTTCCACACCATCCACGGTCGTGCAAACGCTATCGCTACAGGTATCAAGACTGCAAACCCCGACCTCTCAGTTTGGGTATGTACAGGTGACGGTGACTCATTGGCTATCGGTGGTAACCACTTCATCCACGCCATCCGTCGTAACATCGACCTCAACGTTATCTTGTTCAACAACGAGATCTACGGTTTGACAAAGGGTCAGTACTCTCCTACTACTAAGCTTGGTAAGATCACTAAGACCTCACCATTCGGTACTGTAGAGAAGCCTTTTACACCTGGTGAGTTGGTAATCGGTGCTAAGGGCACATTCTTCGCTCGTACTATCGACCAGGAGGTTATGCTCACAAAGGAGTGCTTGTTGGCAGCTGCTAAGCACAAGGGTATGGCTGTTACTGAGGCATTGGTTAACTGTATGATCTTCAACGACAAGACTCACGCATTGTTTGCAGGTGACAAGGCTACTCGCGAGGAGCACACAATCACTTTGAAGCACGGCGAGAAGATGTTGTTCGGCAAGGATAAGAACAAGGGTCTCGTATTCGAGGATATGCGCCTTAAGGCTGTGACTATCGGCGAGGACGGCTACACTATCGACGACGTGTTGACACACGATGCTAAGTGCACCGACACTACTCTCCACTCAATGCTCGCAGCTATGAAGTACCCTGAGCTCCCCGTTGCAGTGGGTGTTATCCGCGACGTTGACGACGAGAACGTTTATGACGTTAAAGTTGCCGAGCAGGTTGAGCAGGTTAAGGCTGCCGCAAAGATCAAGTGCGTTGACGACCTTCTTCGCTCAGGCCAGACTTGGGAGATTAAGTAATTTCGCTTGAGATAGCGATATTACACCATAAAGCAAGACCCCACGAGTTGTACACAAGTACTTCCCGTGGGGTTCTTCTTTGGCATCATTACCATAAAAAGTCCCCACAACGACACTACGTTGCAGGGACTTTTATATTTATATAATACTCTCTACTCTACCAATTGGTTAGGGTCGTGATGCTCAGCAATAGTCTCCATATCCTGACACTCTACGCCACGCATACGACGCTTCTCCTTGACAAAGAAGCGGATGACAACCACAGCGCCTATAACCACTACGGCTGCGCTAGCGAGATATACCCACAACTGCAACTTCTCGCTGCTAATAATAGAGCGGAACGACTCGCCACGATACGACATCACAATGAGAATATAGCCGACAGCGTTATTAAACATATGTAGGATAACAGGCAAGAAAATCGAGCGCTTAGAGAGGTAATAATAACTTAGCACAACACCCACAACAAGAGCCTCGACAACCACAATAGGCTCCATGTGTACAACGCCAAAAACAATCGCAGAGAGCGATGCCGACACGAGTGGCGAGGTGTTGCGACTAAGAATATTGTAGAGCCTTGCGCGGAATATCATCTCCTCAAAAATGGGGGCAAGCACCACCACAGTAATCATCGTGCATATACCCTCAGGGAAGGTGCGGCTATCCGATGAAAGCACACCCTCCAACGGCAATATAACCACCGAAATGGCGAGTAATAACACCACGCCACAGAGCAGAGATATGGGGTTAAAACCGCGTCTTGAATTAAGCACTGGCAGCACTCGCTTAAATGCCACGCGTTCAATGAGTAATACCGCACCATATGCAGCAATCATTGAGCAGAAATACAGCAGCATAAAACTCATATCTGCGGGCATGTTTGGCAGGGCGATAGTGACCACTGCGCCCACAGACATCATGCACACAGCAAAGACAAAGGTGTACATCAGCGCCAGACCAACACTCTTAAAAAATCGCTTCATTTCGGGTCTTAATTTTCGTTAATCACACTACCCCACACTCTCGCAACAACTGCACTAAAAGTGTGGCGGGCAACAAAATTCAAACAAAGATACATATTTTTCAAGAAACGAGGCTGAAAATAGGATAAAATTTACTATTTTTGCCCGATTAATTTATTTGCGAATAATAGAACAAAAATATAGATGGCAAAAGTTGTTGCTTTAGCAAATCAGAAGGGTGGCGTAGGAAAGACCACCACAGCTATTAACCTAGCGGCGTCGGTAGCGCTCTTGGGCAAAAAGGTATTGCTCATAGATGCCGACCCCCAGGCAAATGCTACCTCGGGATTGGGTTTCGACATCAACCAGCAGGGTCTCTACGAGTGTATCGTGGGAGACGCTGAGGCACGCGATGTTATTCTGCACTCGGAGGATATCAAGAAGTTGTGGCTGCTTCCCTCATCCATCAACCTCGTAGCGGCTGACACAGACCTTTCGCAGATGGAGAATGCCCACCACATCATCAAGGGCATCGTTGACTCCGTTCGCGATGACTACGACTACATCTTCATCGACTGCTCACCCTCGTTGGGTTTCACCACCGTCAACATCCTCACGGCCGTAGACTCTGTGCTCGTGCCCGTGCAGTGTGAGTACTTGGCTTTGGAGGGCTTGAGCAAACTTTTGAACTCTATAAAGATGGTTAAGAGCCGTCTCAACCCGGCATTGGCCATCGAGGGCTTCGTGCTCACGATGTACATGCGCAACAAGCTCAACAACCAGGTTGTAAACGAGGTGCGCGAGCACTTTGGCGAGTTGGCATACGAGACCATCATCCAGCGTAACATCCGCCTTGGCGAGGCGCCCTCACACGGCAAGCCCATCATGCTCTACGATGCAGCAGCAACAGGTGCGGTGAACTACCTCAGCCTTGCGCGCGAGTTCCTCAAGCGCAACAAGTCAAAGAAGGAATAAAACGAGATACAAGATATGACTACAGCAAAGAATAAGAGAGGCTTGGGTCGCGGCCTCGACGCCCTTTTCGGCGATGTCAACCCCGCGCAGAGCACTAAGCCCATGTCGGAGATGGCAGAGGTGGCGATTGCGGATATTATCCCCAACCCCTTGCAGCCCCGTCACGACTTCGACAACGAGGCACTCGCAGAGCTCTCGGCATCTATCGCAACGCTCGGCGTGATTCAACCCATCACACTCCGTCGCCGCAACGATGGCAAGTACACCATCATCAGCGGTGAGCGTCGTTGGCGCGCATCACAGATGGCAGGTCTCGAGACCTTGCCCGCATACATCCGCGAGGTCGAGGATGAGGATCTCCACGCTATGGCTCTTGTAGAGAACATCCAGCGTCAGGACCTTAACGCCATAGAGATTGCCCTCGGCATGCAGCGTCTTATCGAGGAGTGCGGTCTTACACAGGAGGCTATGGCAGACAAGGTGGGCAAGAAGCGCTCAACCGTATCGAACTATATGCGCCTCTTGGGCCAGCCATCAGAGGTGCAGTTGGCACTCAAGGAGGGTGTCATCAGCATGGGTCATGCCAAGGCTATCGCAGCCCTCGACCCCGCAGAGCAGATTAAGGCTATGAAGCGCTGCGTGAAGAAGGGTCTCTCGGTGCGTCAGGCAGAGGCTTTGGCACGCAAGATGAGCGAACCCCGCGCTGTAGAGGCAGAGATCGAGGAGGAGTATCCCGAGTCATTCTCGAAGCTCGTAGATGAGCTCGAGCGCCTTTTGAGCGACAACATCTCTATCAAGCGCACCAAGAGTGGCGCAAGCCGCATCACCATCGAGTGTGCTAACGACGCCGAGGTAGAGGCACTCATCGAGAAGCTCCACAAAATAAATAACAAGTAGTTGCGTTGGTGAGTATAGGAATGATTAGAAAGATATCCATAGCCATGATTTTGGCGGTGATTGCTCTTTTTGCAGTCACCGAGGATGTCTCTGCGCAGGTGTATACTCGCGACAACACTCGAGGCAACATCCGCACCATCAATAACGGAGGTCTTGTGCCCATCGACTCGGCTGCAATCCTCAAGGCTAAGGCCGAGGCTGCGGCACGTCGCGACTCGCTCTACTACCGCCACATCGACTCTATCGCCCGCGGTGCAAACGTCCTCTACGACAACCTCTCAGACACAGCACGCGACTCTATGCGTCGCACTATTGCCGCAACGCTCAAGCGCGACTCGGCGATACGTGGCCGTGGTGATAGCATCGCACCCGATGGTCGCCGCATACGCCTAAACAAGAATGGCGAGGTGCGCACACCCTTCATCAGCGACTCTATGGGTCTCTCGAAGATGTGTTGGCTCTCAGTACCCCTTCCAGGCTTCGGACAGATCTACAACAAGCAGTATTGGAAGCTCGGCGTGCTCTATCCCGTCGTAGGTGCATCGCTCGGTATGTTCATCTACGAGAACAAGCAGTACAAACCCTTCAAGGCACAGTATGACCAATACCTCATCGACCACGGTTACATGCGTACTCCCGAGTTGGATGCAATACAGACAGAGATGATTCGCCACAACACCCGCCATCAGATATATGCGGGTCTTGCCATAGCCAGCTACCTCTACTTCATTGGCGATGCCGCGATCAACTACACCACAAACGAGGTCTCGCAGGTCAAGAAGGCGACTACCCTATCTACCATCTGCCCAGGTGCTGGTCAGATATACAACAAGAGCTACTGGCGTGTGCCTATCGTTATTGGCGGTATGGCATCGACAATCTATACTATCGACTGGAACAACCGTGGTTACAAGCGTTTCAAAACGGCATATGCCCTTCGCGTAGACTACGACAAGAACCCTGATAAGTACCCTGGTGGCGCGGCGGATGAGTTCCGTGGCGCATATTCAGCTACATTCTTGAAGAACCTCAAGGATAGCTATCGCCGTAACCGAGACCTTTGTATCCTACTTACTGCGGGTGTCTACATGTTGCAGATTATCGACGCACACGTAGATGCTCACCTTCAGGACTACGACATCTCGGATGACCTCACCATGAACCTCGAACCATACTTCGACTACTCGCCCGTAGGCTCTACACCGCTTATGGGTGTGAATATGAGCCTGAAATTTTAAGCGTTAAATATGAAGATACCATCTATAAAGGCGCTACTACTCGTCGCGTCATTAATCATCGTTGCATCGTTTGATGCCTCGCTTTATGCACAGCGCCCACGCCGTGGCGTAGATAAGCGCTACACCTCACCCGAGGAGATTCAGCGCCGCCAGGATAGCATCAAGCAGTGTGCGAATGGCGATAGCGTAGTAGTATTCAACGAGGCACCACTACTCCATGAGGAGGTTGTGGAGTCACGCCCCGTACACCGTCCCATGCAGATAGACTCTGTATTATCGTTGTGGCGCGCAAGCAGCTCTAAGGAGTACTACGACAAATACTTTGCAGACTTCAAGGGTTATAGCGACGCTATCTCCGCTACTGGCACATACGACAACATCGACTCGTTGTATATTGCACGCATGCAGGGCATCATGACCCCCGTGCCTCTCACCTATAACCGCGAGGTACGCACAGCCATCGAGCGCTTCTGTTCCCCCAACTATGCAAACACATTCAGCTATGCCTACTACTACTTCCCCATCATCGAGGAGGAGTTCACAAACGCAGGCATCCCTATCGAGATACGCACACTCGCCATCGTAGAGTCGGGACTCAACCCCCTCGCGAAGTCGGGTAAGAGCGCCGTGGGCATCTGGCAGTTCATGCCCGCAACAGGCAAGGAATTCGGCCTTGAAATCAACTCTATGGTCGATGAGCGTTGCAACCCCCGCCTCGCATCACGCGCCGCCGCACAGTACCTCAAGCGTATGTACAACATCTACGGCGACTGGACACTCGCAATCGCGGCATATAACTGTGGCCCGGGTCGCGTTAACCGCGCATTGAGCAACAGTGGCGTAAGCCTTGAGGATGCAGGACGCCTATTCTGGGATATATACGAGTACCTCCCATCGGAGACACGCGGCTACGTACCCTTGTATATGGGTGCTACATACGCCTTCGCCTACCACCGTGCACATGGCGTAACAATCCCCACACCTCCCATGCCCATTGCTGTGGATACGGTGATGATTAACCGTCCTCTCCACCTCGAGCAGGTATCTTCGACACTCGACATCGACATCGAGCTTCTCAAGATGCTTAACCCCGAGTACACAATGCAGATAATCCCCGCAACAACAAAGAGCTATCCCCTCACACTCCCCGTAGAGCTCTTCACAGAGTTCGACCGCCAGCGTGATAGCATCTTCGCAAAGGATAGCCTCTATTTGAAGGAGTTTGTCGTGCACGCTAACATCGAGAAGAAGATGCACGAGGCGCCTCCTGTAACTACGCACACAGTAAAGAAGGGCGATACCCTGAGCGCAATCTCAAAGAAGTATGGTTGCAGCGTGCAGCAGCTCATGAAGTGGAACAACCTCAAGAATGCCAACGCACTCCGCATTGGCCAGAAGCTAAAGGTCAGCAGCAGATAACACAACATAACGCACTTATGTACAACCACCTCGACACAGATACAACCATCATCGCCCCTGCCACCGCAGCGGGTGGTGCCGTCATGGTAGTGCGCCTAAGCGGCAGCCGCGCAATAGAGATTGCCGACAGCATCTTTCGTGGCAAGAAGCCCCTTCGCGACTGCGAGGGCTATACCCTGCACTATGGCCGTATCGTGGATGAGAGTGAGCGTACCATAGACGATGTTGTTGTAGCACTCTTCCGCGCCCCACACTCATATACGGGTGACGACACCGTAGAGATTACACTCCACGGCTCGGAGTATATCACATCAGAGGTGTTACGCCTCGCTATCAACCACGGGGCAACAATGGCTATGCCTGGTGAGTTCACACGCCGAGCCTTCCTTGCTGGCAAGATGGACTTGAGTCGCGCCGAGGCCGTTGCCGATATCATCGCGTCGGACTCTATGTGGTCGCACAACGTGGCATCTACACAGATGCGCGGAGGCTACTCAGAGCGCCTCACATCGCTACGTAACGAGTTATTACGCCTCTGCTCACTCCTGGAGCTAGAGCTCGACTTCTCGGAGGAGGACGTGGAGTTTGCAGACCGCACTACCCTACGCAATACACTCAACGACATAGGCTCGCAGATTGAGCAACTCACATCATCATTCGCCTTGGGCAAGGCGCTAAAGGATGGTGTCAACGTGGCTATCGTGGGTAAGCCCAACGTGGGTAAGAGCACCTTGCTCAACGCCCTTATCGAGGAGGATCGAGCTATGGTTTCGGACATCGCAGGCACAACGCGCGACACGATCGAGGCTACGACCGTGATTAACGGCGTGCGATACCGCTTCGTAGATACCGCGGGCATACACACCACCGCTGACACACTCGAGCAGATGGGCATCGACCGCACACACCGCGCCATCGCTAACGCCAGCATCGTTATTCACCTCACAACGGCGGACAACCCCACATTCGACGCTATCGATCAAAGCGACGCACAACACCATATCCGCGTGGTCAATAAGATAGATACCACGCCAGCGCCCACAACGCTTGCACCCGACACACTATGTATCTCGGCAAAGAGCGGCATCGGTATCGACGCACTCCGCGAGCGCCTGGCAGCGACCATAGACACCTCGAAGCTCGGCACTGGCAGCGTTGTAGTATCCAACATGCGCCACTACGCAGCCTTGCGCGAGGCCTACGCAGCCCTCACCTCGGCACGTACAGCAATGGATAATGGCCTCCCTTCAGACTTATTGAGCGAGGATATCCGCCGAGTAGTCCACCACTTGGGCGAGATCACAGGTGAGATCACCTCCGACGACATCCTCCACTCCATCTTCTCCCACTTCTGCATCGGAAAGTAGTTGATTAATAGAATTGTAGTTGATAAACATATAATAGTCAAAAATAGCTAACAATATGCCGCCTATTGACAACCAATACAAAATTAGAAATCAGGAGTTCCTGAAGGAATATGCACAGAGACCCGGAGTGAAAACGATGTTCAATGGTGTGATGTATCGGGTGATAAACAAGGGTAATGGTCCTAAGCCCTCGCCTAAAAGCTTTATCTCCGTATATTATACGGGAACGCTTATCAATGGTAAGGTGTTTGACAAAACGCAGAAAGGAACCCCTGCGACATTTCGCCTCAATGAGCTAATCACAGGATGGTCTACCGCACTGCGTGAGATGCCTGTGGGCTCACGCTGGGAAATAGTTATCCCATACAACGTCGGCTATGGTTCACGTTCGGCTGGAGTGATAAAAGCATACTCTACGCTTATCTTTGACATCACGTTGCTTGATGTGAAATAAGTACAATTAACAAGTGATCATTCGCTATCACAATGCGGATATGTTGGCGTCTACCATTGAGCCCCAAATCTGCAACTATCTGATTATCTACACACCTTTCTTACCTCATCGGCAAGTAGCGACTCGAGCTCGACAAGCAGGCACTACGCAACGACACAATACACACAACAAAGGCGGATTTACTCCGCCTTTGTTGTGGTATATTGCAAAATATTTTATTGCAAGCTCTAAACTGTTACCAATATTCATATTCCGTCTCTTCGACCTCAACTATATTATCATCGAAGTAGTTTACAAGAAGCTTGCGTTTGATACAATTAGATGCAGCATCGTATGTGCTAATGGTCTTCGAATCAATCGCACCACTTGTCGTATTGTGCGATTTGATAGTGACTATTCGCTCATCGCCCACCTGCTCCTCCGATTTAGTCAATTCTACCTCAACATCCGACTCTACGATTATAGTGTAGTTACCATCGTAGAAATCCTCAAGCGATGGAGAGTCGCACATATGGTAAATCTGCTTACGCAACTCATCACCCTCATAGATTAACTCTTCGATTCTAAACAGGATATCATTGCATCCATTAGCCTCACAATCATTAGATGCAGCCTCATCACTTGACTCATCCTCAAATTCATCAACATTGTAGATATTGGCCTTTTTCTTACTTATGAGTCTTTGCTTATCATCATACTCAAATTCGCAGAACGTATAGTTCAGACCCTCATCACCATACTCCTCGAGCTCCAGGTATACTAATAAGTCATCCTCGTAGTCTTTAGTGAAGTTGCTTTTCTCTCCATCATATTGCACGCTTCGGCTTTTGTCAGAGGTCTTTTCGTGGCTATACTTGCCCGTAAGCACACCCTCGAACATAGTACAATCCTCCAATCCGTCCTTGTACACTATCTCCCAATCATAAGGGTGTATATGCATCACCTCCAAGGTACGCTTACCCTCTTCATCATATGATATGCGAGTCTCTTTTACGTTCTCTACAATGTTATAATCCTCTGTTCCAACTAATTCTGCATCATAGAATTTAGTTGTCTCCCTTTTAATTATTGCCATAGTATATCAGTTTTAATTATTCTCGATTGTAATAACGTTCGTGAACCAAAGATAGCGATTTTTCTCTAAACACTGCCTTATCTTAAAGATATTCTTACGGGAAATGCGGGATTAAAAGTAGAGATTTACCTCTACTGGAGCATAGTCAGCCAATACCTCCCACTTCAGCGGCTCACCATTATCGGTGCACTCCGCGATGTCCTCCCCTTTGCTAGAAATAAGGATAATGGAAAAATACTATGTCACTATACTTAACACTTCATACGAACAAAGGCGGATTTACTCCGCCTTTTTCTTTTTTAATTGCGGAATGTTTTGTAACTTTGTGTATCAACCAAAGAATTATCAGGATATGAAACGACTACTATTACTACTATGTGTACTGGTGGCGGTACAGGCAGGTGCGCAAGATTTGACACACTACAAAAAGATTATCAAGGAGCTGAGCTCGGAGAGATATCAAGGTCGCGGATATGCCGAAGAGGGCGCAAATAAGGCGGGCAAGTGGATCGCCAAGGAGTTTGCAAAGGTGGGTGCCGATGAGGTCATCTGCCAGCCCTTCACGCACAACATAAACACCTTCCCTGGAAAGATGGAGGTCATCGTAGACGGCAAAAAGCAGGCGACTGGCGTAGACTTCACGCTGCGCGAGTTCAATCCATCCATCAAGGGTGAGTTCAAGCTCTACTACGTCGACATGGAGAACTACGACGCCGAGAAGATGTTTGCCGACCTCGCATCGCCCGAGTGGCAGGGGGCTATGGTGGTGTGCGACTTCATGTTCACCTTCCAGCATGGTGCCGACTTCCGCAAGATGCAGAGTAAGGAGGGTTGCAGCAATGCCGGCTTCATCTACACATGGGAGGCGCCATTAAAGTTCTACAAGGCGTATGGCGATAAGGTAGCCGAGAAGCCCATCATCTGGGTTACACCCGACTTTCCAAAGGATGCCAAGAGCGTGAAGCTCAACATCGAGAATGAGTTTCTCGAGGGCTGTGAGTGTTTCAACGTCATCGCCAAGGTCGAGGGCAAGAAGCATGACCAGTGTTATGTATTTACTGCGCACTACGACCACCTCGGCAAGTTGGGCAAGAAGGTCTTCTACCCTGGTGCTCACGACAATGCATCGGGCACAGCAGCGATTATAACACTTGCAGCGCACTATGCAGAGAATACTCCTGAGTTCGACATGTACTTCATCGCCTTCTCGGGCGAGGATGCCAACCTTAGAGGCTCAGAGTGGTATGCCGAGCACCCTACTGCTCCCCATAGCGAGATAAAGTATCTCATCAACCTCGATATGATTGGCGACAACAACCCCGAGTTGTATTGCGAGGTTAGCGATGAGGGCATGGCGGGTTACGCGCTCTTTGAGGCGATAAACAATGAGAATGGCTACTTCGAGGCGCTGGATAGAGCGGAGCTTGCGGACAATAGCGACCACTACCCCTTTGCTGCGCGCAACGTGCCCTGCATCTTCTTCATGAACGAGAATGGCGACGCCTTCAAGTACTACCACACGGTCTACGACACATGGGAGAACGCCATCTTCGACTACTATGAGCCTACGTTCAAGCTTATTGTGGATTTCATTGAGAAGTACTAAGAGCACAGCCTAATAGGCAAACAAAAACGAGTCTATCTCAATAGACTCGTTTTTTCATTTATCGACACGATTTGCCCGTCGCAATGATGCGGGCGTTGTGTTGTAACGGCGCTTGAAGGCAGCGATAAAGTGCGAGGAGTTGGTGAAGCCGCAGAGGCGTGCCACCTCCGTTACTGCGACATCCGTGGCGAGCAAGATACGGTATGCGAGTTCGAGTTTACGAATCACTAGCCATTGGTGCGGCGGGATGCTAAAGCGCTTGCGGAAGCGGCGCTTGAATGTAGATACCGAGACAAAGCATCGCTCAGCAAGTTCCTCGAGCGTTAAGTTCTCCGCCACGGCACTCATAACGACACTCTCAAGGCGACTATCCTCAACATCTACCGCCGACTCGGCTTGTTGGTCGAGTTTGTCGAGGTGCATCACGATATGCTCGAATACGCCATTGCAGTCGGGCTTGCTCTCAATTATATGCTTGCCACGCTCGAGCACATAGAGACACTGCTCAGGGAGATCGAAGCTGCGACATGCGGAGTGCACACGGCAATTTCCGTGGATGACATAACCTATGGCGTAGTGCTCGGTGGCGATGGATGACGTGGAGCAGGAGCTACTCTTGACATACTCAAAGAGTAGTGCCGCATGGGGTTGATTTAGTGGCGTTGTTTGTTCATTATGACTCATAATTGAGGGCTTTAAGGCTGTTTGCTAACACAAAAATATAACGATAAAACCTATTCTGCAACCCTCAATAATAGATTGACCCGTTTACAATATTATTATAAACTAAAAATACAATAAAAAGCATACTTTTTATTGTATTTTACAACATGCAGGCCATACCTAATTTATTATTTATCAACACCATAGTAGGTGCGTCGCTGATAAAATATCGAAATCGCGCCAATTTCAAGAAAAATTCACCACCCTACCATTATTCATCATAATTTCTTGGCAGAGAGATGTGATAGTGGTGCATAGAAAATAAAACACCCAGGGATAGTACAAAGTAGTACAGCCCTGGGTGTTTTTGATTTGTGATGTGCCGCTAACGCGCCACGATCACATGAAATTACTCGATGCCTACGCGATCAAAAATGAAGTCCACATTCTTGAGGTAGTACTCGAGTGTGAAGCAAGAGTCGAGCTCCTCGCGTGTGAGCACCTCCATGACTGCGGGAGTCTCAGCGAGAAGCTCCTGGTAGTCGGCACGCTCGCTCATAGCACGCATAGCAACGGGCTGTACGGTGTCGTACGCCTGCTCGCGAGAGAAGCCCTTCTCGATGAGGGCGTTCATAACGCGCTGTGCGAAGATAACCTTGCGTGTGCGGTCGATGTTCTCCATCATCACATCCTTGAAT
>JAFZGE010000008.1 GCA_017555545.1 Alistipes sp. | reverse complement strand
CGATTTGGTACCCGCGCCGTCGGCGTGCATAATGATGCATTGCTCGGGGTCGCCAGTCAGGTAGTCGGGAATGATTTTGCAGAATGCTTTGGGATAAAGTCCTTTGTCTATTTTCTTGATTGCAGCGTGTACGTCCTCTTTCTTCGACGACACACCACGCAGGTTATAACGGTCTGAATTCATAGTTTAAAATATTTAACTTTCCCGCAAAGATAATCAAATTGAGAGAAATTTACCAACCCGTGTGGCAAACCACGACTTTTTTTGTATTTTTGCGTTACTATGAAAGGAACAGACCGTAATATGCGAGGCGTCGAAAGCGACCTCGAATTCGAAAACCGCATACGACCGCAGGAGCTGGAAAACTTCCACGGTCAGGACAAAATAGTCGAAAACCTGCGCATCTTCATCCGCGCGGCGCAGATGCGTGGCGACTCGCTCGACCACGTTCTGCTGCACGGCCCCCCAGGATTGGGCAAGACCACGCTGGCAGGTATCATCGCCAACGAGATGGGCGCAACGCTCAAACTCACCTCGGGTCCCGTGTTGGACAAGCCTGGCGACTTGGCAGGACTGCTCACAAGCCTCGAAGCGGGCGATGTGCTGTTTATCGACGAGATTCACCGCCTGAGTCCCATCGTCGAGGAGTATCTCTACTCGGCTATGGAGGACTACAAAATCGACATCGTACTGGATAAGGGTCCTGCGGCACGAAGCATTCAGATTGAGTTGGCACCATTTACCCTTGTGGGCGCTACAACGCGTAGCGGCTTGCTCACTTCACCCCTCCGTGCTCGCTTTGGCATCACTTGCCACCTCGAATACTACGACGCACCCGTACTCTCGGGCATCGTGAAGCGTTCGGCATCTATCCTCGAGATTTCGATAGATGATGACGCAGCGTTGGAGATAGCCCTTCGCTCGCGTGGCACACCTCGTATCGCCAATGCCCTACTGCGCCGTGTTCGCGACTTTGCAATGGTTGTGGGCGAGGGACATATCGACGTGGAGATTACGCGTACAGCCCTTGCGGCACTCAACATCGACTCGCGCGGTCTCGACCAGATGGACAACAAGATTTTGGCTACCATAATCGAGAAGTTTAACGGTGGTCCCGTGGGTCTAAACACCGTGGCTACCGCCGTGAGCGAGGAGGCAGGCACCGTGGAGGAGGTATACGAGCCCTTCCTTATTAAGGAGGGTTTCCTCAAGCGCACACCCCGTGGTCGTGAGGCTACGGAGCAGGCATACAAGCACCTCGGCTACACATATAACGCCACGGAGGAACAATCTCTGTTTTAACAATATAGACTACCCCACCTCAATCATAGGGCTATAATAATAGCGGACACTTTTGTCCGCTTTTTTTGTATCTTGGGAGCACACCACGTCATTGCGAGGTTTGGCTCATGAGAGGGAAAAATCACAAAATCACAGGGGTGGGGGTATGTGATAAGTGGTGATAGGGACGTAAAGGACTAAAGAGACATAAGGGAAGTCACTATCAACAGAAAGGTCCGAGCCATCCCTTTTGTCTCTTAAGTCTCTTTTGTCTCTTAAACCTTACCGCGGCTATCGCCTCGCAATGACGACACAGAAAAACGTCATCCCGAGGAGCGAAGCGACGTGGGGATCTACCATTGTTAGTAATAGATTGCCACGTCGAGCAGAGCTCTCCTCGCAATGACGGGTTAAACCTTGCCGCGGCTATCGCCGCGCAATGACGTGGATGGATGGACAAAACCAACAATAAAAAAGAATAGCGGACAAAACTGTCCGCTATTACTTTTAGGGGTTGGGGTTCTGAATTACTCAGCAACAACCTCTACAACCTCTACTGCCTCCTCAGCAGCGGGAGCCTCTACAGTCTCAACAACTGCCTCGGGAGCCTCAGCAACCTCTGCCTCAGGAGCGATAGCTGTTGAGATAAGGAATGTAGCAGCTACACCCAAGATAGCGTACAACTCGGGGAACGCAGCGAGGATAAGGGTCTTACCCATAACGTCGTTACCGTTACCGATTGAAACGATACCGTTAGCACAAACCTTAGCCTGGAACAATGCTGAAGACAATGTTACAATAGCCATCAAGAGACCTGCGCCGAAGATAGCAACTGCAGTCATCATAGGCATATCAGCTACGATGTAATCCTTAACCATAAAGAAGCCTACGAAACCGTAAAGACCCTGTGAACCAGGAAGAGCCGAGAGGATCATGTAGCTACCGAATGCACCTGCATTCTTCTTCATAGCGCCTACAGATGCCATACCGCAACGTGCAGTTGCAACTGCTGAAGCCAAACCTGATACACCTACCATAAGGGCAACGCCCAAATAAGCAAAAATCAATGCTGTTGTCATAATTGTTTAAGTTTTAATTTGTTAATTATTATTTGTTATTCTTATTCGTTAATCTTGCGAATGGGGTCGAACGAGCGCTGGCTCATCTCGAAACCTGCATTCTTGTAGAACTCGACAAATGTCAAACGCATAGGGTGTACGAATGATGAGATTGCCGACATAAAGAGGTTGATGGCGTGACCGATAATCAAGATTACCGCAGCAGCGATAACGGGGCCGATATATGCAGTCCAAGGAGCATCAGCAGCGATATCACCGAAGCCCGAGAGACCCTTAGCCAATGAGTTGAACACCTGTGCCAACACACCACCCGACAAACCGATAGCGAAGAGACGGATGTAGCTCAATACATCGCTCAACAAGCCGGTGATGTTATTGTAGGCATCCCACAAACCAGCACCGATGTTGATAATTGGGTTACGCTTAACATTGTTAAGTACCAACATCAACAACGCACCGACACCCATCAAGCCGTAAAACACGGGAGATGAGGTTGTGAAGCCAGGAATCTCAATACCCACCATTGGCAAACCTACAGCTGCAACGCCTGTGAGAAGGATGATAAACCAACCCAAAGTTGCAAACGATGAGGTAATACCAAAGAGCTTAGCCTTCATCCAGATGTTGATAGCCAAACCTACCAAAATCTGAACGATACCAAGAGCCAAGGCGATGCCGAAGAATTCGTTCTGGAAGTCTAAGAGCATATCCTTGTGGATAGGCAAGTAATCAGAAATAGTCAAGCCAAAGAACGAGTTAGCGTAGAAGCCAAAGAGTACGGTTGCCGAAGAACATACTATAGACAAACCTGCAGCCTGACGCATGCCCTTACCGCCCTTAAACCAGAGGTACAAACCT
>JAFZGE010000065.1 GCA_017555545.1 Alistipes sp. | reverse complement strand
ACGCTTAATACCATCGTAAAAATCATCCACCGTAAGCATGATTGCACTCTCAGCCACACCTCCCAAATCACCATTCTCGTAGACATCAAACGTCTGCATCGTTGGCGAGAGACGCATATAGGATGAGATAATCGGAGGCACATTGCGCCGCATCTTTCGAAACAGCGAGATAAGTATTCGATAATTCTCTGCAATAGTCTCACCAACAAAGAGTTTACGGCAACGATAGCGACTCAAACCCATACGTAATGGTTGTCGAGCAAGAAGCAGCGCCTCGCGCTGAGGATAGAGGTATCGCATAAAACCGACAAGCAGATTTCGAGCCCTGACACCCAGCGACGGATAGAGCGTAACACGCCCAAAAAGATAGTGAATATCAGACATTGCAACCACCCTACCAAGCCCCTCCCACAGAGCATCTAGAGCATATATCGTGCGGTGGCCCGAGCCACGCTGATAGTCTAATGACACAAACGATCTACCAAGTTCCAAAGACAAGGGTAAGTAGTCGTTAACGAAGCGCTGCGAAAGCGAGTAATATCGCCAAATTGACAATCGCTCGGGAGCGACCTCAGCGCCCAGAGCATAGCGATAGCCTCCCACGACTTGCTTCAACTCCTCATCCCACACGACAAGTTGGCGGCACGATCCATCGCAATCCAAGGCGCAACCATGCGTGGCATCGTCAAGCGCAACACCCACCTCATTAAACGACATATCGCGCAGTCGCCACACCTCACGCATAAGATGCGGAGCATGCGCCCCATCAAAGGTGTAAATATCAGCATTACAATGCGTTGCCCGACCAAGATAATTGGCTGACCGCAACTCCTCGACCAGAGCATCTCTATCCACGTTCAGCATCCTCAAAAACGATTTTAATTTTTAGTTTCACTAAATTATGCGATTTGGTGTTTTTTTACTATCTTCGTGCCGTTATTTTTTACTATGTAAAAAGCGTTACAAAATGGCAGCGGAAACATACCACATACCTGTGATGTTACAAGAGTGCATCGACAACCTCGCAATCAAGCCCGATGGCGTATATATCGACCTTACAATGGGTGGCGGTGGTCACACTCGCGAGATACTTAAACACCTCGGCCCTAATGGTCACCTCTACTCCCTCGACCAGGATCCCGATGCAGCGGCAAATGCCCCCGATGATGAGCGCCACACCTTCGTGGCGTCAAACTTTCGCTTCGTGCGCGGAGTAATGCGCTTGCGCGACGTGGAGCATGTCGACGGCATCTTGGCAGACCTCGGTGTATCATCACACCACTTCGATGCTAAACACCGTGGCTTCTCATTCCGTGGCGAGGCACTCCTCGACATGCGCATGAACACACGTGGTGGTCGCACAGCTGCCGACATCGTTAACACATACACAAATGATGCCTTAAGTCGCATCTTCGCAGAATATGGCGAGTTGGACACAACGTGGAAGATTGCAAACTGCATCGAGCGCGCCCGCAACATTAAGCCCATCACAACAACTGCGGAGCTTGTCGAGGCGGTGAAGCCATGCACACCTCCCAAGGATGAGGCAAAGTTCCTAACTAAGCTCTTCCAGGCGTTGCGCATCGAGCTAAATGGTGAGATCGAGGCACTCAAGATGGCACTCGAGCAGAGCCTCAAACTCCTTGCTCCCGAGGGTCGCTTAGTGGTTATGTCATACCACTCGTTGGAGGATCGCATCGTAAAGAACTTCATGCGTAGCGGCAACACCGAGGGTCGCATTGAGAAGGACTTCTATGGTCGTGCAACAACACCCCTTAAGGTCATCACACGCAAGGCTGTCATCCCCACCGATGAGGAGATAGCACTTAACCCACGCTCACGCAGCGCCAAGTTGCGTGTAGCAGAGAAGCTATAACGATACTAAAATGAACGAGGATAGATATACCCGAAACGAGATTATCGCCGACGACCTCGACGACAGAGCCTCTGCCGGCGGTGCGAGCAACATCCGCCGACGCATAGACCGCGAGGTGGTGCGCATCGACGAGGATGAGCGCCCCGGCGCCCCCATTGAGGAGCAGTACGAAGAGGATGAGGTCTACGATGAGGATCTCTATATCGAGGAGGAGGCAGCAGAGAGCGAGGAGGAGAGCGAGGAGGCTGAGACAAAGCGTCCCAAGCGCCTTATCGACCACATCATCACAGGCTCGCTCCTTACCGAAAGCACAGTACCCTACTATCGCTACTTCATCGCCATTGCGGTGATGTGTTTCCTAAGTATTGTGCTAACCTTCATTTCGCTCAACACCAGCAACGAGCATCGCCGCAAAGAGCGCAAGGTAACAACGCTCCACGAGCGCTCGGTGGTTAAGGATGAGCAGCGCTACGGCCTATCATCACGAAGTGCCGTTACGGAGCGCCTCAAGGAGTACAACATAGAGCTTGTCGACCTATCGAAGAATAGCCGACTTATAGAGAAATAACCTGAACGATGAGTACAAAGAGAGAAAATACAACAAGCGAGAGCAGGCGCGGTCACAAGCAGGATGTTGTGGCACGCGTTCGCTTCCTCTACTTTGCGTTTATGGTTGTGGGTCTCATAATCGCCGTGCGCCTTGTCGCCGTGCAGATTGCGAGCCCCGCCGTTAAGCACAATGCCAAGGTACTCAAGGAGGGTGTCTTCCGCCGCGATGAGATTAAGGCACACCGCGGTGCAATCCTCACACGCGACGGCGAGCCCCTCGCAATCTCGAGCTTGCGCTACAATGTCGAGATAGACTTCAAATCTGAGGGTATCCGCAAGGCAGACAGCATGCTCTACATCAAGAATGCAGACTCGTTGGCAAAGCTTCTCGCGCTACACTTCAACGCCGAGGATGCCAAGGCTAACGGCTACAAATATCTCAGCGCAAGCGACTACTTCCGCATCTTGCGTGATGAGCGCACCCGCGCCAAGAACCGCTCATACAAACTCTTTCCACGCCTTGTGACAATCGATGAGTGGAACGCCATGCGCAGCTATCCCATTCTCAATGGCAACCTCGGCTATGTCTACTTTGCACGCCCCGAGGAGCAGCGCCTATACCCCTTAGGTGATGTAGCGCGCCAGACCATTGGTCGCCACACGCCCATCGTGCTTGAAAACGACAAACAGATTAAGGGTACGGGCATCGAGTATTTCTACAACGATGAGCTCACGGGTAAGAATGGCAAGGTCAAGGAGCAGTGGATCGCTCACGGCTTCTGGGCACGCGTCGATGACCCCGACAACATCATGCCTGAGGATGGTTGCAACGTAATCACGACCCTCGATGCTGGCATTCAGCGTGCTGCGGATGACTACTTGCGCGAAATCCTCCAAAAGGAGAATGCCTCGTTTGGTGTCGCCATCGTAATGGAGGTAGAGACAGGCAACGTACTCGCCATGGTGAGCCTCGGCTCGGGCAGAGAGCGAGGTAACGAATACTCGGAGCGCGTGGCAAACCATGCTCTATCAAGCAAGATGATGCCAGGTTCGACCATGAAGCTCGCAACGACGATGGCACTCCTCGAGATTGGTGGATACTCACTCGATACGAAGGTGAGCACCGAGCACTCCGACTCTAAGAGGGGTGTAAAGGTGGGCAACGCCCTTATCTACGATACGCACGATGCCG
The DNA here is from genome assembly GCA_017555545.1 of Alistipes sp. Lineage (GTDB taxonomy): Bacteria > Bacteroidota > Bacteroidia > Bacteroidales > Rikenellaceae > Alistipes. The sequence goes on along the minus strand of JAFZGE010000065.1, from coordinate 9,192 downwards.
CACAGGGCACAGATGGACATATCACCCTTGTCGACGCCTTTGCACACTCTTCGAACGTATACTTCGCAAAGGCCGTATACGAGAAGTGGAAGGATAACCCCGCGGAGTACACCAACTTCTTGGCGAAGCTGCGCTTCAACAACTACATCGGCATGGAGAAGTATGGCGAGGCACGCGCAAAGCTCCCCATGGCGGGAACTCCCGAGTGGAACATCGATGGTAGCACATCGACACGTCTGCCACGCTTGGCATACGGCTACGAATTGGAGGTACCCCCCATCCATATGGCGACATTCTACAACGGCATTGCCAACGATGGCCGCATGGTAGCCCCCCGCATCGTTGACCGCGTCGAGCGCGACGGCGAGGTTATAGAGCGCATGCCCACGGTGACACTCATCGAGAAGATGTGCTCGAAGCGCACGCTAAATCTGCTCGACAGTTGCCTCATTGCGGGCTCTACACGCACATCGGGCATATTCAAAGACCTACCCACGACATTTGGTTGCAAGACAGGTACAGCACAGATGTGGTCAAACTTCGTATCGCGTGGTGAGCTGGACCACAAGCAGATGCTAAACGGCATCGACAAGAACGACCAATACTACTACGGTTCGATTGTCTGCGTCATGCCAGCTAAGAAGCCCAAGTACACCATCTATGTCGGTGTATGTAAGCAGAAGATGTATGGCGGCGACTCATACTACGGTATCCTCTTGGCGGGCCCCGTAGCCAACGACATTATGACATATATCTACGCCAACGACCCCACGCTACATGCCGAGGTGGAGCGCGCAGCAACACCCTACAGCCCCACAGCAATCAAGGCTGGCGATAGCGATGACGTGACGGAGATAAGTCGCAGACTTAGCGCCAACCACACGGGCGATGACAACGACAAAGAGTGGAGTCGCGCCAAGGTGGACAAGGATGGTAATAGTGCGGTTGCTGGCGTTGAGTTCGCAGTAGGCACCGTGCCCGACGTACGCGGCATGGGTCTCTCGGATGCACTCTACCTGCTCGAGTCCGTAGGACTAAAGGTAACGCATAGCGGCTACGGCTCGGTGCGCACGCAGAGCCTCGAGGCGGGCAGAAAGATATCGAACTCTAACCGCACGATACACCTAACACTCAAACAATAGCGATTATTAGCGAGGGGCACACCCCTCAATGAAATAGAGATATGAAACAGTTACACAACCTGCTCGATGATGTTCGAGCTTTAGAGATAATTGGAGGCAACCCCACAATTTCGGCATTGGAGTATGACTCACGCCGCGTGGAGAGTGGCAGTTGCTTCTTTGCAGTTCGTGGCACAGCGAGCGATGGCCACAACTTCATCCCCGCAGCCATAGAGCGTGGTGCTGCGGCCATCGTATGCCAGGAGCTCCCCGCAGAGATTAACGAGGCTGTTACATACGTTGTGGTGGAGGATAGCAACGTCGCTATGGCGGCCATGGCGGCAGCATTCTACGATCACCCAACGTTGGAGCTTAAGCTCGTGGGCGTGACTGGCACAAACGGCAAGACTACGACCGCAACACTCCTCTACGACATGTTTATGGCAATGGGTTACAAGGCGGGACTCATCTCTACGGTCATCTACCGCATAGGTGAGCGTAGCGTGGCCTCGACACACACCACACCCGATGCCATTCGCCTCAACGCCATGATGCGCGAGATGGTCAATGAGGGTTGCGACTACTGCTTTATGGAGGTATCATCGCACGCGGCAGCACAGCACCGCATCGACAACCTTCACTTCGCAGGTGCGCTCTTCACGAACCTCACGCACGACCACCTCGACTACCACGGCACATATAAGGAGTATATCCGTGCCAAGAAGTCATTCTTCGACAACCTCGCGCCCGAGGCGTGGGCTGTGGTAAATGCCGACGACCGCAATGGCGAGGTTATGCTTCAAAACTGCAAGGCTCGTGGCTACCGCCTATCGTTGCGCTCAATGGCGGACTACCGCACAAAGATTGTCGAGATGCACCCCGACGGCATGGAGCTTATTCTCGACGGCAAGGAGGTGTGGGTGAAGTTTACAGGTCGCTTCAACGCCTATAACCTCACCACCGTATATGCCGCAGCGACACTCCTTGGCATCGACAGCACCGAGGTGCTCACAACACTCTCCATGCTACACCCTGTGGCTGGTCGCTTCGAGACAATCACCGCAACAGACCGCACAATGGCGATTGTGGACTATGCCCACACGCCCGATGCATTGGAGAATGTATTGCAGACAATTGAGGAGATACGCACAGCCGAGCAACAGCTCATCGTGGTATGTGGCTGTGGTGGCGATAGAGATAAGACCAAGCGCCCCGAGATGGCAAAGATTGCCGTGGAGCACGCCACAACAGCGATATTCACTTCGGATAACCCTCGCACCGAAAACCCCGAGGCCATCCTTGATGACATGATTGCAGGCGTAATGGGCAAAAACAACTATCTACGCATCAGCGACCGCCGCGAGGCGATACGCACAGCGACCATGCTCGCAAAGAGCGGCGACATCATCCTCATCGCGGGCAAGGGACACGAGGACTACCAGATTATTGGCACCGTGAAGCACCACTTCGACGACCGCGAGGAGGTGCGCAAGGCTTTTGAGACTACACACAACACAAACAGATAATTACACCGAGACACAATGTTATACGAGCTTTTTTCATACCTTAAAAACACCGATCTCCCAGGTAAGGACCTCGGTAACTTCCTTTCGTTCCGTGCTGGTGCAGCGATCATCCTCTCATTGCTCATCACAATCTTCTTTGGCAAGTATGTAATCCGCATTTTGCGCCGCAAGCAGATTGGCGAGGATATTCGTGACCTCGGCCTCGAGGGTCAGCTCCAGAAGAAGGGCACACCTACAATGGGTGGTATCATCATCATCATGGCAGTGCTCATCCCCGTGTTGCTCTTTAGCGACTTGTCGAATGTCTACACACAGCTTATGCTCATCACAACCGTATGGCTCGGCTTCATCGGTGGTCTGGATGACTACATCAAGGTGTTCCGCCACAAGAAGGAGGGTCTCAACGGCCGCTTCAAGGTCTTTGGTCAGGTGGGCTTGGGCATCATCGTGGGCACAACAATGTGGCTCTCGAGCGATGTCGTAGTGCAGGAGAAGGTGTGGGAGACCACAAAATATGAGGTTACAGACCCCGCAACAGGCGAGGCTAAGATTATCAAGAGCAGCGAGCTTAAGGATACCCCCGAGATTAAGACTACGAAGACCTCTATCCCCTTCCTTAAGGATACAGCACTCGACTACAAGGATTTGATGGGCGGTCACGACACCCTCGCATGGTTGTTCTACATTCTCGTGGCAATCTTCATCATCACAGCCGTGTCGAATGGTGCTAACCTCACCGATGGCATCGATGGTCTGCTCACGGGCGTCTCGATACCTATAGTCATGGTGCTCGGCGTCTTGGCATACCTCTCGGGACATATCATCTACTCGGACTACCTCAACATCATGTATATCCCCCACAGCGCAGAGCTCATTGTCTTTGCTACTGCCTTCGTTGGTGCATTGGTGGGCTTCTTGTGGTACAACTCATTCCCTGCGCAGATCTTCATGGGTGACACAGGCTCGTTGACCATTGGCGGCATCATCGCGGTCTTTGCCCTCTGCATCCGCAAGGAGCTGTTGTTGCCTCTGTTGTGCGGCGTATTCCTTGTTGAGACACTCTCGGTTATTATTCAAACAACATACTTCAAATATACCAAGCGTAAGTATGGTGAGGGTCGCCGTGTATTCCTCATGTCGCCCATCCACCACCACTACCAGAAGAAGGGCTTATTCGAGACAAAGATCATGATGCGATTCTTCATCATATCGTTGCTCCTCTCAGCCCTCACACTCGTAACATTGAAGATTCAGTAATCGCAAGAAAACATAACAACATATGAAACGCAAGATAGTAGTTTTGGGTGGCGGTATTTCGGGCTACGGCTCAGCAATCCTCGCCAAAAAGAAGGGTTTTAATGTATTTCTTACGGATATGGGCAAGATAGCTCATAAGTTCCGTGAGCGCCTCGATGAGTGGGGTGTAGAGTACGAAGAGGGACAGCACACCGAGGAGCGCATACTCGATGCCAACGAGGTGATTAAGTCGCCAGGTATTCCCGACACAGCACCCATCGTCGTAAAGATTCGTGAGCGCGGCATCCCCGTAATCTCGGAGATTGAGTTCGCAGGTCGCTACAAGGGCGTGGCAAAGACAATCTGCATCACAGGCTCGAACGGTAAGACCACAACCACATCGCTCATCTACAAGATTATGAGCGACGCAGGTCGCAAGGTATCGCTCGGCGGCAACATCGGCGAGAGCTTCGCATACTCAGTTGCTACAGACAAGTACTTCTGGCACGTCTTGGAGCTCAGCTCGTTCCAGCTCGACGGCTGCTTCAAATTTAAGGCCGACATCGGCGTGTTGACAAACATCACACCCGACCACCTCGACCGCTACGACTACAAATTGGAGAACTACGCACGCTCTAAGATGCGCATCACACAGAATCAGGGTGCTTCGGATTTCTTCATCTACTCGGCAGATGACAACGAGACAAACAACATGCTCTCGCAGATGGATGACACTCTCCGTGCACGTCAGTTGCCCTTCGCAATCAACACAGCCATTGCAAGTGGCGACGGCGATGCTATCCTCGAGGGTCACACCTTCACCGCTACCGTAGGTAAAAAGTCGGTGACTATCGACACACGCAAGATGCAGATTGAGGGCATGCACAACATCTATAACGCCATGTCTGCAGCACTCGCAACACTCGCAGCAGGCATCGAGCCCAAGCAGATTAAGCGCTCTATCTATGAGTTCTCGCCCGTGGAGCACCGCCTCGAGCCCGCAGGCACAGCGAACGACATTCAGTGGGTGAACGACTCTAAGGCTACAAACGTAGACTCTGTATGGTACGCCCTCGAGAGCATGAAGCGCCCAACGGTGTGGATCGCTGGCGGTACAGACAAGGGTAATGACTACACCCCCATCAAGGAGTTTGCACGCCGCAAGGTTAAGGCACTCATCTGCATGGGTGTGGACAACACAAAGCTTGTGCGCGACTTCCAGGGCATAGTACCCGTTATCCGCGACTGCCACACCTTCGAGGAGGCGATGACAGCAGCACGCGAGGAGGCCAAGGAGGGCGATACCGTGCTCCTCTCACCCGCATGTGCGAGCTTCGACCTCTTCCGCAACTACGAGGAGCGTGGTCGCATGTTCAAGGAGTGGGTTAAGGAGAACGTATTAAAATAGTGACAGATGGCAACAAAGAGCAATAAAGAGGTAAACCCTGGCGAGCTTCTGACAAGTAGCAAGCGCATACTCGAGGGTGACCGAACGCTGTGGATAATCTTCGCAGTGCTCATCGTCATATCCATCCTCGTAGTCTACTCTTCGACTGCAAAGATGGCATACGACATCACCACCGACCTCTCGACAACCGACTCACTACGCCAGCAGTTGATGCTCGTTGTGATGGCGGTGCTCATAGTCTTTGTCATGCACAAGATAAACTACACGGTTGTACGCCTTCTCACCCCAACGTTCTTCTGGATATTTGTCTTTCTAACTGTGCTGACCTACTTCGTGGGTGGCACAACAAATGGCGCGGCACGCTGGTTGCCCATCGGCTCGTTCCAGTTGCAGCCATCAGAGGGACTTAAGATATTGACAATACTCATGTTGGCACGCCGCATGGAGCGCCGCCAGAAGGATATCAATAAGATTGCGCTACTACCCACATCGTGGCGATTGACCGAGCCCAAGCAGATGAAGATCATCAAGGAGAACACCTGGCCACTTATCAGCCCTATCGCCATCTCGTGTGCCGTGATTCTCCCTGCGCACACCTCATCGGCGGTGCTCATCTTCGCAACATCGATACTCATGCTATACATCGGCCGAGTGTCACTACGCGAACTTATCAGGTTTGTTGTCATCACATCTGCCGTGGGTATAATCGGCATCGCAGGCATGTCACTTGTGGGCGTAGGACGTGGTGACACGGCAGGAGGCCGCTTCTCGCAGTGGATAAACACATGGGTAGATGGCAAGCATGATGCAGTCTACGAGTTCTCGGACACCGAGCGTGCGATGATCGCAATTCGCGAGGGTGGACTCTTCGGCAAGGGCGCAGGACATAGTGCCTCGCGTGCCGCTATCATCCACCCCGAGAGTGACTACGCATTCTCCTTCTTTACGTCAGAGTACGGCATCGTAGCAGCCCTCATACTCATGCTTCTATACCTCTGGATAACCTTCCGAGCAATCGAGATATGCCGTCGTGGCACAACACCCTTTGCCACGCTCATATCGGCAGGACTGGGACTACTGATAACGTGTCAGGCGCTGCTACACATAGTCGTACAGGTCAACATCCTGCCCGAGACGGGACAGAACCTCCCTCTCGTGTCGCGAGGCGGATCATCGCTTATATTCACAGCGATAGCCTTCGGCTTGATACTTAGCGTGAGCCGCACCAACGAATCTAAAACATTCAACAAAGAGAGTAACAAAGATGAGTGACGATATAAGATTGGATAAGTACCTCTGGGCGGTGCGCATCTTCAAGACGCGCAGCGATGCCGCAGATGCCATACGCCAGAACCGCGTATTGGTTAACGACTCCTACGCCAAGCCCTCGCGCGAGGTTAAGGTGGGAGATATGATATCGGTACGTCGCGAGCGCGTGCACTACAGCTACAAGGTGCTCGACCTCGTATCGAGCCGCCAGCCAGCGAAAAATGTACCCATGTACTGCCTCAACTGCACACCCGAGGAGGAGTTGGACAAACTCAACGTGCCACACGAGACAATATTTGTCTTCCGTGAGCGCGGCATGGGACGCCCCACAAAGAAGGACCGACGCAACATCGACGCGCTGATGGATGGCTTCTTCTTCGACAACAGCGATGATATGGATGATGATGAGGATTAACGCCTCAAAACATATAGAATAAATAACAACAAATTAATATACAACTTTTTATGGAATACGATTTCAGAGCCATAGAGCCTAAATGGCAGAAGAGATGGCAAGAGGAGGGCACCTACAAGGTTGATGTAGATGCTTCTCGCCCCAAGTTCTACGTGTTGGACATGTTCCCCTACCCATCGGGTGCGGGTCTCCACGTAGGTCACCCACTCGGTTACATCGCATCGGATATCTACTCACGCTACAAGCGCCAGAGTGGTTATAACGTGCTTCACCCCATGGGTTACGACGCCTTCGGTCTCCCCGCAGAGCAGTACGCAATCCAGACAGGTCAGCACCCCGCAGTAACAACCGAGGAGAACATCGCACGCTACCGTTCACAGCTCGATAAGATTGGTTTCTCATACGACTGGTCACGCGAGGTACGCACATGCGAGCCCAACTACTACCATTGGACACAGTGGGCATTCCTCAAGATGTTCGACCACTGGTATAACAACCTTACACAGAAGGCAGAGCCCATCACAGCCCTCATAGCACACTTCGAGGCTAAGGGTACTGCGGGCATCGACGCAGCAGAGACTCAGCACCTCACATTCACAGCTGAGCAGTGGAAGGCTATGAGCGAGGCAGAGCGCGAGCAGGTATTGCAGAACTACCGTCTCGCCTTCCGTGCTGACACTATGGTAAACTGGTGTCCCGCACTCGGCACCGTGCTTGCCAACGATGAGGTTAAGGAGGGTCTCTCAGTACGTGGTGGTCACCCCGTAGAGCAGAAGCGCATGAAGCAGTGGTTGTTGCGTGTTACAGCATACGCACAGCGCATGCTCGATGGTCTCGAGAAGCTCGAGTGGAGCGAGTCGTTGAAGGAGATTCAGCGCAACTGGATTGGTCGCTCCGTGGGTGCACAGGTATTCTTCGATGTTAAGGATTCAGATCGCAAGCTCGAGATCTTCACCACACGTCCTGACACTATCTACGGCGTGACATTCATGGTTATCGCACCTGAGCACGAGTGGGTTGCGGAGCTTACAACCGAGGAGAACCGCGAGGCTGTCGAGGCATACATCGCCGAGACTAAGCGCCGCTCGGAGCGTGAGCGTATCGCCGACACAAAGCGCGTTAGTGGTGTTAAGACTGGCTCTTACGCAATCAATCCATTCTCTGGTCGCGAGATACCTATTTATATATCTGACTACGTATTGGCAGGCTACGGTACAGGTGCTATCATGGCTGTTCCTGCGCACGACTCACGTGACTACGCCTTCGCTCGCCACTTCGGCATCGAGATTATCCCAGTTGTTGAGGGTGGTAACCTCGAGGTTGAGTCATACGACGCAAAGGAGGGTAACGTAATCAACTCGGATATCATCAATGGCATGGATGTCAAGGATGCCATCAACTTCATGTTCGAGGAGGTTGAGCGACGTGGCTTGGGTAAGAAGCTTATCAACTACCGCTTGCGCGATGCAATCTTCTCACGCCAGCGCTACTGGGGTGAGCCATTCCCCATCTACTACAAAAATGATGTAGCATACCGCGTAGCAGATGAGCAGTTGCCCCTTACCTTGCCCCCAATTGAAAACTTTGGTCCTACAGAGGAGGGCGAGCCACCTTTGGCACGCGTTGAGAAGTGGCACACAGCAGAGGGTTACCCCTACGAGCTCTCTACAATGCCAGGTTTTGCTGGTTCATCGGCATACTACCTCCGCTATATGGATCCCCACAACCGCGAGGGTCTCGTAGGCAAGGAGGCGAACGACTACTGGCGTAATGTAGACCTCTACGTGGGTGGTATCGAGCACGCAACAGGTCACCTTATGTACTCACGCTTCTGGAACATGTTCCTCTACGACTTGGGCTATGTATGTGAGTCTGAGCCATTCAAGAAACTCGTTAACCAGGGTATGATTCAGGGTCGCTCGAACTTCGTATACCGCATCGTGGGTACAAACCAGTTCGTGTCACTCGGTCTTAAGGACAACTACCAGACTCAGGAGATCCACGTCGACGTTAACATCGTCAAGAACGACGTTCTCGACCTCGACGCATTCCGCGCATGGCGCCCCGAGTTCGCAAACGCAGAGTTCGTATTGGAGGATGGCAAGTATATCTGCGGCTGGGCTGTAGAGAAGATGTCTAAGTCTATGTTCAACGTCGTTAACCCCGACTACATTGTCGAGGCTTATGGCGCTGATACACTCCGTATGTATGAGATGT
>JAFZGE010000064.1 GCA_017555545.1 Alistipes sp. | reverse complement strand
GAGGGTTACGAGGAGCGTCTCGCAGCAGGCGAGAAGCAGAAGCAGCTCTCAAAGGAGTTCGTTCGCGAGTGGCTTATGGAGAACGGCTTCCAGGGTCAGGAGGGTCAGCAGGTTCCCGACATGACACCCGAGGTTGTTGCAGGCATCACAGAGCGCTACATCGAGTTGTTCGAGGCTGTAACTGGCGAGAAGTTCGTTCGCGCTGAGGATGGCGACATCGAGGCTCGTATCGAGAAGAATGTTTCGGAGTACCTCAAGACATTGTAATTGAGCTATGATTAAGCACTGTCTAATGTTTGTAGCCCTACTCTTGGGCATACAGGCAGCAAGCGCACAGACCCTTGAGCAGGGCTCACTCGACGTATTGCGCGGCGAGGAGTATGTCAAGGTTGTCGTGGACTACTCGAATGCCCTTATCATGGACATGACCGAGGAGGAGTTTGCCGAGTATGAGGAGGACTGGTATAAGGATCAGCCTGCGATTATGAGCAAGTTCCTCGAGGAGGCGAATGATGAATTGGATGGAATATTGCGCCTAAGCAGAACACGAACCACCAATTACATCTTGCGCTGGGCCGTGGACTGGATTGACGAGAGTGGCACCATAATGAGCGATTTCTATTTGGAGACAGCAGATGGTGAGGTTCTCGCCGTCATCGAGAATGTAAAGGGCAAAGGCGGAGTGTTTGGCACTAAGCTTAATCTGATTAAGGATGGTGCTGAGGAGACTGGAGAGAGCCTCGGCGAGTTCATTAAACGAGAGCTTTTATAAAAGAGAAAAGAGGGTTTCGGCCCTCTTTTTTTTTGTGACAGGATTCGCTGCACACCCAATTTTTCATCAGAGTGGTGTGGTAGTGGTGCATCACAAAAGAGACCTCCCAAGGATAGTACAACATAGTACAGCCTTGGGAGGTCTACTTTTAGGGATGTGCCGCTAACGCGCCACTATCATGGAAAATTAGTATGACTTGGCGAACAATACGCGATACTTCGAAGGCTTACCTGAGAATACGCAAGTACCCTCCTCCTCTACTACGTCCATAGGGATGCAGCGGATTGTTGCCTTTGTAGCATCCTTGATAGCCTGCTCGGTCTCGGGTGTGCCATCCCAGTGTGCTGAGATGAAGCCGCCCTTCTCGTTGAGCACCTGCTGGAACTCCTCCCAAGTGTCTACCTTGGTAATCATAGAGTTGCGGTAGTCGAGAGCCTTCTGGAAGATGTTAACCTGAATCTCGTCGAGGAGGTTTACGATGCGCTCTGTGAGACCCTCCTGCGATACGATCTCCTTAGAGAGGGTATCGCGGCGTGCGAGCTCGATAGTGCCATTCTCCATGTCGCGAGGACCGAGGGCGAGACGTACGGGTACACCCTTAAGCTCGTACTCTGCGAACTTGAAGCCTGAGCGCACGTTGTCGCGGCCGTCAACCTTAACAGATACACCCTTTGCGCGGAGCTCCTTTGCCATCTCCTCGAGGCGTGCAACAACCTGAAGGCGCTGCTCCTCGCCCTTGTAGATGGGCACCATAACAACCTGGATAGGAGCGAGCTTTGGAGGAAGCACAAGACCGTTGTTGTCTGAGTGTGCCATGATGAGAGCACCCATAAGACGTGTTGACACGCCCCATGATGTTGCCCATACGTACTCCTGCT
>JAFZGE010000063.1 GCA_017555545.1 Alistipes sp. | reverse complement strand
TGGCTCGGACACCCTGTTGATAGCGACTGCCCTTCTGTCCCTTTTGCCCCTTTTGCCCCCTGCCCCATCACCACTTCCTCAAAAAAAAATCACCCTCGCATGCAGAATTATTTAATTTTTTATAGATAATTTCAAAAAAATTTTATTATCTTTGTGTAACGAAACTAATAATATAGTTAGACACATGACATCATTGGCCAAGTATTTCAATTTGGATACCGAGGCAAACCTCAAGGGTATCAACCACAAGAATAACATCATCAAGCGAAACATCATCGCTTACATGGCTATCAATGGCGAGTCGACACTCTCGGAGCTTACGCGCGAGTTACATATAAGTGTTCCCACCATGACCAAGCTCGTTCAGGAACTTGTCGATGATTGCATCGTCAACGACCTGGGCAAGGTGGAGACCCCTGGTGGCCGCCGCCCCAATGTCTTCGGTCTTGCAAACACGGCAATCTACTTCGCGGGCATCAACGTGGCACGCGACCACATGGCATATGTCATCACCGACCTTCAGAACAACATCATCCTCGAGCATACGGACAACAGCTTCGAGCTTGTTGACCGCCCACAGTGTCTCGAGCGCATTTGCCAGAATATCGAAAACTTCATCGCCACATCGGGCGTTGATAGAGAGAAGATTCTCGGCGTGGGCGTCTCTATCGTGGGTCGCGTGAACCCCGAGACTGGCCGTTCGTACAAGTACTTCACATCGAGCGAGGAGTCGCTTACCGATATTATCTCCGCGCGCATAGGCATACGCGTGATGCTCGAGAACGACACCCGCGCACGCTGCTACGCCGAGTACACAACAGGCAAGGCCAAGAACGAGAGCAACGTCATCTACCTCCACATGGGTCGCGGCGTGGCTATCGGCATCGTAATCGACGGCAAACTCTACTACGGCAAGAATGGCTTTGCGGGCGAGTTCGGCCACATCCCCTTCTTCGACAACGAGATCATCTGCGCCTGTGGCAAGAAGGGCTGCCTCGAGACCGAGGTGTCGGGTATCGCACTTGAGAATAAGATCGTAGACCTCATCGAGCGTGGTGTCAACACCCACCTCCGCGAGATGTACGACCGTGGCGAGTGCATCCACATCAACGACATCATCTCTGCGGCACGCAACGATGACAACCTCTCTATCGAGCTTATCGAGGAGGCGGGCGAGAAGGTGGGTAAGGCTGTTGCCTTCCTCATCAACACCTTCAACCCCGAGACCGTTATCGTAGGTGGTAACCTCGCAATGGCGGGCGAATACCTCATGCTCCCACTTAAGTCGTCGACAAACAAGTACTCACTCAACCTTGTATATAAGGATACCAAGTTCCGCGTATCGAAGATGACCGACAGCGCAAATGCCTGGGGTGTCGCTATGCTCATCCGCAACAAGGTTATCGGCTTGTAACATGAATATCGCCACCCCACTACCCTCATGCCGTCTGCGCGCCCTCGAGCCCAGCGACATAGAACTAATGTACCTCTGGGAGAATGACCCCGAGGTGTGGCGTGTTGGTGGCACTACATCACCCCTCTCTCTCCAGCGCCTCGCGCAGTTTATCGAGGAGCAGAGCTACGACCTCTACGCAACGAAGCAGATGCGCCTCATCATCGAGGCTGAGGGCATCGCCGTTGGCACTCTCGACATCGTGGATTTCGACCCTCAGCACCTCCGCTTCGGCATCGGCATCCTTGTCTACGCCCCCGAGGCACGCGGCAAGGGATATGCTCGCGCAGCCATCGAGGCAGTTAAGAGATATGCCCGCGAGACCCTCGCACTAAAGCAGATATGGGCAAGCGTGGCAGAGGATAACGAGGCAAGCATCGCACTCTTTGAGGGCTGTGGATTTGAGCTCTGCGGCAGACGCAAGGCGTGGCTCCGTCGCCACAACGGCTACATCGCCCAACTTGAGTATCAGTGTATGCTATAAAAAACTACTTTTTTTTGGCTGAATAGGCAAAAAAATAACGGTAAACACTTGCAAAATAGACAAAATTTGTTTAATTTTGTTATACATTTAAGAATTGAAAAATTCAAACACTAACCTTTAAAACTTTTTTACTATGGAAAAATCTCCAAAAAGCTGGGCTCTTTGCTTCTGGCTCACATTCTTCAACTGGGGTTTCTTGGTTCGTTTCTTGGTAGGTGACGTTGGTGGCGGTATTCTCCGTCTTTTGACTTGGAACTTGTTCTCTATCCTTTGGTGGGTTGACATTATCAAGTTGTTCAAGGGCACATACAAGGATGGTCAGGGTCGCATTGTATCAAAGAAATAATTTTTAGTTTCTAGATAATAACGACACTACATGGGGTGATACATATCACCCCATTTTTTTTTGCTCCAACGAGAACAAGCATCAAAAGAAAAAGCCTATCTTTGCAGCAAGAAGCGACAACAGATATGCAGAAGAGGATTATATATATAATAATAGTAGTAATTATAGCACTAAGCATCGTTTACTACATCTTCGACCCCGCAGAGTACGGTTGGTTCCCAGGATGCATAATCGAGTGGGCTACGGGCTTCGAGTGCCCCGCCTGCGGCACACAGCGCATGGTGCACGCCCTGCTGCATGGCGACATACGCACGGCGCTCCTACTCAACCCCTTTATGCTCGTGGTACTCATGCCCATGATTGCGCTACTAACCATAGCTTTTATATCACCGAAGGGTAAGTTGGAGTGGTTAAAGAAGTTTATCGCCCATCCCATCACGCTTATCATGCTGTTCCTATTGCTGAATGGTTGGTGGATTCTGCGCAACACCCCACTCTGGCACAACTTCATTGCAACATACAACTAAAAAAAGGATGTCCGTTTTAGGACATCCTTTTCTCATATTATT
>JAFZGE010000062.1 GCA_017555545.1 Alistipes sp. | reverse complement strand
GGTATGACCCGTACGGGTGCTGAGCACCCGTCAGTTCAAGCCTGATCAACAGCTCAGAATAGGAAGTCAAGAGACTTCCTATTTTGTTTTATACATGTTGAACTGACGACCTCTTAAAGCCCTCCTTTTCAAAGGAGGGTTTGGGAGGATTGTAGGTATGACCCGTACGGGTGCTGAGCACCCGTCAGTTCAAGCCTGATCAACAGCTCAGAATAGGAAGTCGAGAGACTTCCTATTTTGTTTTATACATGTTGAACCTACAATCCTCCCAGAGCCCGATACTTTTCTTCTTTCTCCTTTGACCTTTCCTATTTTTTTACTATCTTTGCATATTATATATATTACCATGGGAAAGATTAAGACATTCTTCAGTTGGTTACGTAGCTGCATATCGCCAGTATATGTTGCAATGCTCGTTGCGGCATTCGTGTTGTGGTTCATCGCCAAGCTCGGCGGTACATACACCACAGACATTGTTGTGAACGTCTCTATCGATGACGTGGAGTATAGCGTACCATGCTCAATAAAGGGTAAGGGCACAAATCTCATCTATTACACACTATCACCCAAGCGTACTAACGTCAAGATTCCCGCTAGCGACCTCTCTTTCGAGACCGTAGTTGTGGAGCCTGGACACACCGTTGTGCACATCACCTCTGAGTCGTTGGAGCACGCCCTTAAGCCCCGTATGAACGACCTTAGCGATGTGTCGGTGAACACACACCTTACAGTTCAGGAGACAATCGTAGATCAGGCGGAGAACTCAAACATCAAGTAGTATGTACAAGGTCGGTCTTACAGGCGGCATAGGCTCTGGTAAGAGCACTGTTGCCGAACTTCTCAATATTCGTGGTGTTGCCATCTACGATTCGGATAGTCGTGCCAAGGAGCTTATGAATGGCAACGAGGCGCTACGCGAGGCACTCATAGCAGCATTTGGTGCTGAGTGCTATACCGATGCAGGTCTCAACCGTGCATGGCTTGCCGAGCGCGTCTTTGGTAATAAGGCTGAGCTCGAGAGGCTTAATGCCATTGTTCATCCCGCCGTTATGCGTGACTTTGCCGCATGGGCAGAGGCTCAGGAGGGCGACTATGTAGTTCTGGAGTCTGCCATACTCTTGGAGGCGGGCTTGGAGGAGCATGTAGATGTTGTCGTTGCTGTTATGGCGCCCAAGGATATACGCTTGGAGCGTGCCATGCAGCGTGATGGTGCTTCGCGCGAGCAGATTGAGGAGCGCATGCGTAACCAGATGAGCGATGATGAGCGCACCGACCGGGCAAAGTATGCCGTAGTGAATATCGATATTGAAGAGTTGGAGGAGGATGTAGAGCAGCTACATCGCCGCTTGTGCTATGATTCTAAACCCCGCAACAATAGATATACGGAGTAGCCACGTTATGGCTATCGTAAACCTCACGCCCGACTCGTTCTATGCTTCGAGTCGTCATGCGTCGTATGAGGCTGTGAAGGAGAGTGTTGAGCATGCCGTGACGGAGGGTGCTACGATTGTAGACCTCGGTGGTTACTCTTCGCGCCCTGGTGCTGATGAGGTATCGGTAGATGAGGAGTGGCGCCGCGTGGAGATGGGTCTCCATGCTGTGCGTGATGCTAAGGTCGAGGTTGTTGTATCCATTGACACCTTCCGCTCAGAGATCGTGCGCAGAGCCTACGAGGCTTTCGGTGCATTTATCGTTAACGATATCTCTGCTGGTGAGGCAGATGCAGCTATGATAGATACGGTTGCAGAACTAGGGTTGCCATACGTCGCTATGCATATGCGAGGTACCCCCGAGACCATGCAGAGTCTTACCGACTATGATGATGGCGTGGTAAAGGGCGTTGTAGACTACTTTCGTGAGCGCGTAAAGGTGCTTGAGGAGGCTGGCTTCGCAAAGGAGAATATCATCTTAGATCCTGGCTTCGGCTTTGCTAAAACCGTGGAGCAGAACCACGAACTCTTGGCAGGATTGGATGAGCTTAGAGCCTTGGGTTATCCCTTGCTTATTGGTCTATCGCGCAAATCGATGATTTATCGTCCCTTGGGCATCACTCCTCATGAGTCGTTGCCAGGCTCTTTGGCCTTGGCGTGGGAGTCGTTGCGTGGTGGCGAGGCTATAGTTAGAGTACACGATGTTGCAGCAACACATCAGGTTGTGGCGCTTGCAAACTATTATAAACGAGTAGGTTATGATAAAGATAGAGGGCGTAGTTAAGCGTTTTGGTACACTCGAGGTGTTACATGGCGTAACGATGAGTGTCGAGCGTGGTGAGATAGTCTCGATTGTGGGTGCTAGTGGCGCAGGTAAGACCACGCTCCTACAGATTATCGGCACACTTATGGATGCCGATGCGGGTAGTGTCACCATCGATGGCGTATCGCCTGCGGGTCTCTCGGATGCTAAGCTTTCGGAGTTCCGCAACAAGCACATTGGCTTTGTCTTTCAGTTCCACCATCTCCTTGCTGAGTTCACGGCTAAGGAGAATGTCATGATGCCTATGCTTATCGCGGGTGTGGGCAGGGATGAGGCCTCGAAGCGCGCCTTGGAGCTCCTCACCTTGGTAAATATGTCGCACCGCACCGAGCATAAGCCCTCTGCACTTTCGGGTGGTGAGCAGCAGCGTGTAGCCATTGCGCGAGCCTTGGCAAATAATCCCTCTGTGGTCCTTGCTGATGAGCCTACGGGTAACCTCGATAGCGCAACGCGCGAGGAGATACAGCAGCTCTTCTTCGACCTTCGTGACCGTCTTGGTCAGACCTTTATTATCGTAACTCACGATGAGACTCTCGCCGAGCACTCCGATCGTAAAATTGTAATGAGCGATGGCAACATTCTCTGATATGAGCCGTGAGGAGATGCGCGAACTCCTTGAGCGATTGCACGATAGATATAATAACGAAAGTTTTATAGAGGCAGACCCCATTAGTGTGCCTCACAGTTTCACTCGCCCTGTAGACAGAGAGATTGCGGGCTTTCTTGCCGCAACCATTGCGTGGGGTAACCGTCGTGCCATTGTGCAGAGTGCCCACCGCATGATGCGATATATGGATAATGCCCCCGAGGACTTCGTGCGTAACGCTACGGAGGCAGATATGGAGTACCTCCGTACCTATGTTCACCGCACATTTAATGGTGTCGATTTTCAGGACTTTGTGCGTGGCTTGCGCCATATCATCGAGACGTGGGGTAGTGTGGGTAACTACTTCGAGACGCGCTATGAGGAGCATGGCGACTTGCGCCCCGTGTTCTCGGACTTCAGGCGCGACTTTTTTGCTGCGCAGCACGATCCACATTGCGAGAAACACCTCTCATCAATAGATAAGGGTGCGGCATGCAAGCGCTTGTGTATGTATTTGCGCTGGTTTGTTCGCCACGATGATAGGGGTGTTGACTTTGGTTTGTGGCGACGCATCCCCATGTCGGCACTCTATATGCCTCTAGATATTCACACCGGACGCATGGGTAGAAATCTCGGACTCCTTAGCCGCAAGCAGAGTGACTGGAAGGCTGTCGAGGAGCTCACGGCATCACTCCGTGAGTTGCATGCCGAAGACCCCGTGCGCTACGACTACTCACTCTTTGGTCTCGGTATCTCGGGTGATGACATTTAATATGTGGGTGGGTATTATATCCCGTTGGTATAATTCACTTCATTAGTTTAGGGTAGTGCATCCCTCCCTGTAGAATAATTAAAGTAATATATCTAATTGACAGCCCCTCACTTCATTAGTTTAGGGTAGTGCATACCTCCCTGTAGAATAAATGTTTAGGTTTAAGCAGTTTGAAATACACGATGAGCTTTCGGCGATGAAGATAGGCACTGATGGTGTCTTGCTGGGTGCGTGGGTAGATGTCGCAGATGCTGAGCGCATCCTCGATGTCGGCACGGGCACGGGTCTTGTCGCCATTATGTGTGCACAGCGCAATGTTACGGCAAAGGTGCATGGCATAGATATCGTGGAGGCTGCAGCTACTGAAGCAGAGCAGAATATGGCGCGCACAGCGTGGCGTGATAGGCTTAGTGCTGAGCATGCCGACCTGCGCGACTATAATCCCGATGTGCGCTTCGACCATATCGTAAGCAACCCACCATTCTTCCTTACATCGCTACAATCGCCCGATGCGGCGCGTGCTATGGCACGCCATGCCGACACATTGCCCTATGCCGACCTTGTATCGGCTGCGGAGCGACTCTTGGCGCCTGGTGGTAG
Organism: Alistipes sp.; assembly: GCA_017555545.1. Lineage (GTDB taxonomy): Bacteria > Bacteroidota > Bacteroidia > Bacteroidales > Rikenellaceae > Alistipes. The sequence continues at coordinate 8,546 of JAFZGE010000062.1, read as the reverse complement.
GCTTAGCGTTGTGCTACCCACGGAGTGTGCCGTGACGTTCAGGTCTGTCGCCTTCGAGCGCGTGTGGCTCAGTCGCATTACGGATGTCATAACCCGCGAGGGTGAGGCTCCCAAGCGCACGCTTATGGAGTTCCAACTCTCGGATAAGCCCCTTATGCCGCGTGCTGATACCCTCACCATTCAGGCTAGGGATGGCTCATATACCGAGGAGTATCGCCACCTCACCGAAGAATTCTACCTCAATTTTTGATTGCTACGATAATAATCCCTATATTTGCACCTAATATAACTTTATTGATGCTATGAGAAAGATTTTCACCATACTCCTTGCTGCTATCTTCGTGTCACTTGCATGTGATGCCTCGGCTCAGCAGGTCGTTAAGCAGCGTATCGGAACATACAAAGAGAGTGGCAATGTCGTAGTTAGCGAGGCCACAACAACCCTTATCGTAGACCTCACCGTGGAGTGTGAGGAGTTTGAGGCGGGTGTATATGCTCGTTATGCTCAGAAGTACTTTGGCAAGCGCGCTTCGCTCGTTAGTCGTATGTCATACCATCTCGTTGGTGGCAATGTGGCTGTTCTTGATGAGCCCAGCTACTACGCTGTGCCCGCCGATTGTTCTGTAGTGAGCACCACTACCGTAGGTGATGATGTTATGATTGACCGCCTCACATCTGATGAACTCTCTCAGGAGGCTGCAGCAAAGCAGGCTGCAGAGCGTGTATTCGAGCTTCGCACAGCGCGCCAGGATATCATCCTCGGCGAGTACGGCGATGGCGTCTATGGCGCAGGCCTCGAGGCAGCACTTAAGGAGATCGACCGCCTTGAGAAGGCATACCTCGAGCTCTTCTACGGCACACGCACCGTTACTACCACCTCACACCGCTACATCATGCCCGTGTCGGCATCAACACCTAATACCGTTATCGCACGCTTCAATAGTGAGGATGGCCTTCTTGCAAAGGATAATGTTGCGGGTGACATCGTGATGGTCTCTATCACTCCTTCGGAGATGACATACCCCACAAGCGACATCAAGGGAACAGTGGCATACCGCTATGCTAACAATGCTACGGTCGTTGTAAGCCACGCGCAGAACAAACTTGCTAACCGCGTACTCCCCATCTTTGAGTTTGGTGAGACCGTATATTTCGTAATGCCTAAGTAGTAGATACTATGGATAATACGCAGAGAATGATAGCCCTTTTGGGTCGTGTGCGTAAGCAGATGAATGGCGCAGTATCGGAGAGCATGGCTACCGATGGCGAGAACTATGGTCTTAATTATGGTGTCTCTATCGCTACGCTCCGCGAGATTGCCGCTACGGAGCAGCCCGACCACGATTTTGCAAAGTATCTCTACCAGCAGCAGGTGCGTGAGCTACGCCTTATCGCCTGCCACCTCGCTGAGCCCGCAAAGGTAGATATCCACGACTTCCCCTTCTGGGCGCGTGGCATCCGTAATGCAGAGCTTGCCGAGGAGTTGGCCTTTGCGCTTCTCTCGAAGATCTACGACATCAACTCACTCATGGGCATCTGGACAACCGAGAGCAATGAGCTTATCGCCTATGCTGCCCTCATGGCCGCAGCGCGTAATAAACGTACTACACAGGAGGTTGCCTTTATTGCTGCCGAGAAGTCGGTGCGCGCAAACCCTACATCGCGAAATATTGCACATGGCGTAGTGGCGTTGTTGTGCTATATCGCCGCGAACGATAAATCTGTCAAGGTGGGACTCCCCACGCTCCTTGAGAGTATGCCCGACTGCCCCGTCAAGGAGTTTGTCGCTGAGGAGCTTGAGTGGCGATTGGAAACCATCGAGTAGAGCACAATAAAAATAGAGGTTGATTACTCAGCCTCTATATTTTTTTGTATTCGTGCAATACCCGCGCGTGTCATTGCCGTAGTGCCCGCCATAGCCTGAAACTCCTCTTCGGTCATCGCTAACCACGCCTCGGTATCCAATGTCGTAGGATCGTATAGCGGGTCGAACTTCCTGTTTGTGTGAAGTGGCGCCTTCATGTTGTAGGGGCAGACAGTCTGGCAGGCATCGCAACCAAATATCCAGCCGTCGAGATCAATATTGCCACTATCCGTTTCGCGCTCTATGGTGCGGCACGATATGCAGCGACGTGTGTCGATAGTTCTGTTGTCGAGTATCGTGCCATTGGGGCACGCCTCCACACACCTTCTGCATTCTCCGCAGCCAACGCCACTTAGCGGTGTGTCATACTCATCAACCTCCTCGTTTATAACAAGTTCGCCAAGGTGTAGCATCGAGCCGTGCTTGGGTGTCACCACGAGCGAGTTGCGACCTATCCATCCCAATCCTGCGCGCACAGCATAGCTCTTCTCCGCCAGGGGCGCAGAGTCCGTGAAGGCACGAAAGCGAAGCGTGGGGTAGTGCTCCTTAAGTCGCTCTGCAACCTCGTTGAGCATCTCCTTGATTGTCATGTGGTAGTCTCGTGCCAAGGCATACGACGCCACCTTTGTACGACAGCCTTCGGCATACCCCCTGCTATATGGCGAGAGGTACGATATGGCACAAACGATAACGCTCTTGGCTCCCTCGACTAATACGCTGGCATCGAAGCGCTTCTCGATATTACGCTTCAAGTAGTCCAATGTCGAGGCGTTACCCTCCAACATCCACTTGTTGAAGCGATTATGCTCCTCGGCTAAGTGTTCTGCGCGCACAACGCCAACAATGTCGAAGCCCGCCTCCTGAACTATATTTGTTATAATTTTTCGGGAGATCATTGAAAATATTTTTTGCAAAAATAGCAAAATTTTCAAAAAATATTGGTAACTTGCACTCGATTTGTTGAGATATAGAACAAATTCGCTCTTTTATTAATATTAGTAAATCTCAAACAATGAAGACTTTTAGCACAATATATGAGATTGTTCGCCACAGCGTGGAGAACTTCTCATCACGCATAGCATTCTCAATGCTCGGCGGCGAGGATGTCTCATACAAGGAGGTCGGTGAGCGTATTGAGCAGGTGCAGGAGTTGCTCCTTAATGCTGGCGTAGGCGCTGGCGACAAGGTTGCAATCCTCAGCAGCAGCATGCCCAACTGGGGCGTCTCATACTTCGCCGTGACTACAGCAGGTATGATTGCCGTACCCATCCTGCCCGACTTCACATCAAGCGAGCTTGACCTCATCATCGAGCACTCGGAGGCTAAGGCCATCCTTGTATCTGACAAACTCTATGCCAAACTCTCGAAGGATGTAACCGAGAAACTCAATGTCGTAATCCGCACAAAGGGTCTTAACGCTATCGTTAAGAATGTGTCCGAGCGTGCTGAGAAGCGCATACCTCAGCCCGAGGATACTGCGGCAATCATCTACACATCGGGTACTACATCGAAACCTAAGGGTGTGATGCTCACACATCGTGCTATCGCCATGCAGCTCACGGTGATTCCACCACTCTTTGACTACAACATGGATGATGTGTTGCTCTCGATTCTCCCTTTGTCACACACCTACGAGTGTACACTCGGCATGATATACCCCTTCTCGCGCGGTGCACATATCTACTACATGGACCGTCCACCCGTGGCATCGGCGCTTATGCCCGCATTGCAGGAGGTGCGCCCCACGGTTATCGCATCTGTGCCCCTCATAATGGAGAAGGTATATCGCGGTAAGGTGCGCCCCACATTCGAGAAGAGTGCACTCCTACGCACACTCTACGGCTGGGCACCCACACGCAAGCTCCTTCACAAGGTTGCAGGTAAGAAGCTTATGACGCTCTTTGGTGGCCGCATGCGTTTCTTCGCTATTGGCGGTGCTAAGTTCGACAGCGAGGCTGAGCGCTTCCTCAAGGAGGCTGGCTTCCCCTACGGTATTGGCTATGGTCTCACCGAGACAGCACCTCTTCTTGCTGGTGCAGTTGGCAAGATGGTACGCATCGGCTCTACAGGCCCCGCACTCCAGGGTGTTGAGCTTCGCCTCGATAACGTAAATCCTGAGACTGGCCAGGGTGAGATCGTTGCAAAGACCCCATGCTGCATGTCTGGCTACTACAAGAACGAGGAGGCAACACGCGATGCCTTCACCGCTGATGGTTGGTTCCGCACAGGTGACCTCGGATACATCGCTAAGGATGGCTGGGTATTCATTAAGGGTCGTCTCAAGAATATGATTGTAGGCCCCTCAGGTGAGAATATATACCCCGAGGATATAGAGGAGGTACTCAATAGCAACCCCGTAGTTGCCGAGTCTGTAGTTACTGAGGAGAATGGCAAGCTTGTAGCCCTCGTACACTTCGATATGGCGGCACTCGAGGCGCGTTACGATGAACTTAAGAAGCTCCTCGCAGAGAGCAAGGATCAGCTCGGTCAGAAGTATAGTGAGAGCAAAGTTCAGCTCGAGAAGAAGATGGAGGAGATCAAGCGCGACCTTCTTACCTATGTTAATAATAAGGTAAACCGCTTCTCACAGATAACCAAGGTTATTGACAACGGTTGCGAGTTCGAGAAGACGCCAACTAAGAAGATTCGTCGCTTCGTTTATGAGCAGCGAGCTAAAAATGGCTTTATCCCCGACAGTAATTTAGCGTAATAGTGGCGCGTTAGCCGCACATCCCAAAAAAGTAGAACACCCAGGGCTGTACTATTTTGTACTATCCCTGGGTGTTCTCTTTTGCGATGCACCACTACAACACCACTCTAACACTAAATTAGTTTTAAGCCCTATCATATAAAAACAACAGAGACCGCTCCATTGGAACGGTCTCTATTATTTGCTCGAAGAGCTACGCGAGATTACTCCTCCTGACGGTAAGTGTGCTCAACGTAGATTGCGCGCTGCATAGCCTCACGCTTTGCGATTGAAGGCTTTGTGAAGTACTGACGACGACGAAGCTCCTTCAAAACGCCTGTACGCTCATACTTTCTCTTAAACTTCTTGAGGGCGCGCTCGATGTTCTCTCCCTCCTTAACGGGCATGATAATCATAATCTTATTCTTTTTTTAGTTATACTCTGTTTAATATTGGGCATCTATTGGGCTTGCCCGCTCCCTGAGTCATTCTGGGCTGACCCCTCCCTGCATGTTTAATGGTATGCCGACCGCTGGGTGTTGCCTCCGATTGCCTTGCAACCTCGGGCTATAATATTCAAGTATCTACTCGGTGGTTGTCCCCGCCAGTATTGCTACTCCTGCGGGATACTAAAGTCGAGATAGGGGGCAATACGCTCTGCCTCCTCCGCTGAAAATATGTTATCTTCAATCATCTCTTCTAGTTTACTCCAACCTCCTTTCAATTCTCTGTTGTTAACAATATGCCTGAGCATGCGGTTCGAAATATATGGATGAACCTCCATCTCTTTTGGGCGTGCAAAGTTAATATTAATTTTTTTAATTTTAGCACTATCACAGTAAATTTGTGTTAAAATTCTTTGAAAATTCTCCTCTGTAACCACTTTTAGCTCCAAAATCTGGCTAACTGAGTGGTATCCACCCAACAATTCGCGATAAAATATGATATGTGACGCACTTTTTGCACCTATGCCCGACACCTTGCAAAGCGTCGCCGAGTCCGCACTATTTATGTCTATGGGGAACTTGACATGCTCCTCGCTGTATCGGATGGTGAGGGTGTCACGTGGCGGAAAAACGATATATTGGCGTAGGTGTGCTGCCATAGCCGAGTCCACGGCGTAGCACTCCTCAAACTCCTCGAACGAGCGATAGCCACCAATCATGTCGCGATACTTAATAACAAGCTCCGCCTGGCGGCGTGTGAAACCTATGCCTCGCAGATACTCCACACCCACGCTATCGAGCATGAATGTAGTAAGCTCAATAGTCTCACCCGCACTCTCCTTTCTCTCGTTGTCGAACTCCTTGTGTTCGAACTGATACTCCTTACCTATTATTATATAAGGCTCGAGCAAGAAATACAACGAGTCGGTCATGTTGTAACACATAGCGAGATCCTCCTTCACGCGATATACCTTACCGGCCTCGCGCCAGCGGATGATGCTAACAGCCACATCGCGGGGTACGCCTGCCTCCACAAGTGATCGGTAGTCGGCTGTATTGGGGTCAAACGCTGCAAATCTCACCGAGTCGGTTGTCTCAATATACTCTCTGTCGGGTGAATATTTAGGGTCGGAGTACCTATCCACAGGGCGTGCCACCATTATCACAACGATAATGGCCACGATAAGCGGAAGTAGCAGCACAAGGCCGCGAATATGTTGCTTCGAGCGCTCCTGCATGGTTACCACTCTGCGGTGTCGCTAAGCCATAGCTTGCGGTAGCGACGTGATGGCGACTCAATAAACTCTCCGAGGCCATACTCTGCCCAGCGCTCATTTACGAGGGCGATTGTCTCGGGCGATGATGTCACAACATTTGGGAAGCGCTTAGGGTTGTTGCCATAGCCTGGGCGCTTGGAACGCGCATCGATAATCATCACTCCGTCTGAGATGCGTATATCGCGCTTGGGGTCGCAGTTTGCCGCTGCAATCCACAATAGGTCGCTTGCTGTCATCCATCCCGCTGCACCATAGTCGAACACAGCGACATACTTCGCCTCGTGCCAATTGTTGGCATTGAGAAACTCCTCCACGTCGACATGCTCTCGCCACTCCCTCTCGGCATATACCACAAGGAGACCCAACTCCTCGAGGTGCTCGGTATTAAAGAGCGCCACGCCACCTGCAGGCTTCATCGTTGGGGGCACGCTGGGTGCTTTAGTCTCTGCCGTTGGGTCAATATTCGTGAGGTCTATAGCGAGCTTCGAGCCGTAGCCCGTGGTGGGCGTTGTGTGGTCAAGAACATCGAGAATACCCTCCGCAAAGATAAGATCACGTTTGAGGTCTACGTTACGTAATAGCTTAAACATCTCACTCTTAGAGCGTATGTTGCACTCCTCGGCTGCGATGACCATGTATTTGTTAAACATCATCTGTCCTGCGCCCCAGAGTCCCTGAGCCACCTTCGATGCCTGACCCTCGTAGCGCTTGGCGATAGATACAAGTGCGAGGTTGTGTGCTGTACCCTCCATAGGCATATAGAGGTCGCGCACCTCGGGCTGCATAACAAGGCGGATGGGTGCGAGGAATATGCGCTCCGTAGCTTTGGCGATATAGGCATCCTCCATGGGTGGAATACCCACGATAGTAGCGGGGTAGACGGCATCGCGGCGCGATGTAATAGCCTCAATATGGAAGCGTGGATAAAGGTCTGTGAGCGAGTAGAAACCTGTGTGGTCACCAAAGGGACCCTCCACAGTTAGAGGCTCGGCCGTATCGACATAGCCTTCGAGTACAAAGTCGCAGTCGGCGGGTACCCAGATGTCGTTTGTCAAGCACTTAACCATCTTTACGGGCTTCTGGCGTAGCATACCCGCAAGGAGCATCTCATCCATATTGTCAGGCATGGGGGCTGTTGCCGAGTAGGTATATACAGGGTCGCCACCGATTGCCACGCTCACGGGCATACGCTTTCCGAGGCGCTTGTAGCCATCGTAGTGGCGTGCGCCAGTCTTATGGCGATGCCAGTGCATGCCTGTTGTGCGCTTGTCGAATATCTGCATGCGGTACATACCCATGTTTGGTACGCCCGTCTCAGGATCCTTGGTGCAGACCATGGGGAAGGTGACAAATGCGCCACCATCTGCTGGCCACGATGTGAGTATTGGAAGCTTCGCGAGGTCTACCTCCTCACCCTGCCATACCACCTCTTGACACTCGCCACGGCCGCTGCTCTTGCGTGGAAACCACTTAGCCACATCGTTCAGAAGTGGCAGCATGCGCAGCTTATCCATGAGCGTATTCTTGGGTGTCATCACATCCTTCAAAAGGTCATCAATACGCTTTGAGATGTCGCTTAAGTCATTGACGCCTAGAGCCATTGCCATGCGCTTATCCGAGCCCATCATGTTCATAAGCACGGGGTAGTCCGTACCCGTATTCTCGAAGAGTAGTGCCTTGCCGCCACCCTCGCTCTTCGATATGCGGTCTGTAATCTCCGTAATCTCGAAGCGTGTGTCTACCTTCGTTGCGATGCGCTGGAGCTCTCCCGCCGCCTCAAGTTTTGTGATATACTCACGTAGCCTCATAGTGATATGGTGTTACTAAGTTTTATAGTAGTCTCTCTATAATAGATTGCAATTTGCTGATATGTAGTGAGTTTGCTCCGTCACAAAGTGCAGCCTCAGGTGTTGGGTGGACCTCGAAGAAGTAGCCATTTGCACCGAATGCCTTGGCCGCAAGTGCCATCGACTCGATATATCGACTATCGCCGCCGCTCTGCAAACCATTAGCACCTGGGCGTTGCACCGAGTGTGTGCAGTCCATGATTACCGTGGGTGCTATGTCGCGCATCGTGGTGATGTTGCGGAAGTCTACAACGAGGTTGTTGTAACCAAACATATTACCTCGCTCCGTAAGCCACACCTCCTTTGCGCCGCTCTCGATCGCCTTCGTGTAGGCATGGCGCATATCCTCTCCCGAGAGCATCTGCCCTTTTTTGATGTTTACCACCTTTGCGTGGCGTGCCGCAGCAACTATCAGATCTGTCT
>JAFZGE010000061.1 GCA_017555545.1 Alistipes sp. | reverse complement strand
GTTGATACCACGACCAGCCTTAATAGTACAACCCTCAACAACAGTGTTTGAAGAAGCTGTGATCTGTGCCAAAGAGTGACCGCCCTTCATATCGCAGTTCTTAACAACTAAGTTGAAGTCCTGCCAGCCACGAATACCTACAACATCAGAACCCTCCGCAGCTGTAAATGTACAACCGTCGATAGTAACATTGTGAGCATAGTTGTAGTTCTGACCTGCAGCCACATATGCTTTAGTTGAGCTGATGAAATCCAAAGAAGTAGCAGCTGTCTCGAAAGCCACATTCTTGATAGTCAAAGTCTCAGTACCCTTAGAACGTGCGTTACCGCAGATGCCCAAAGTACCGTCAAACTTGTAACCAGCACCGTCAATAACATAGTTAACACCCTCTGTCTGGCTTACTACAACATCACCCTCAATGTTTGCTGCGAAACGGATATCCTCAATCTTTGCGTCCAAAGCTGCCTGAAGACCAGCAACATTAGCAACTGTGTAAGCGTCAGCTACAACGAATACGCCAGCCTCTACCTCAGTTGAGTAGTAACCCTCAGCAACAAAGTTCTCAACAGGGTACTCAGATGGGCTCTGTGCAGGGTTGAAACCTACAAACTTACCACCACGTACCTCGATAACTGTAGTAGCCTTGTCAGCATCCTTCTTGTTAAGAACATAGTTAGAAGCGTTCTCGTTGGGGAAGTAACCACCGTTAACGTAAACCTGACCATTGCCACGTGCGTAAACAACAGCGTTAGCTTCACCGTTAGCATCCATACCTGCCTTGAACTCACCACCGTTGATAACTACAGTACCGTCAGCGATAATAGTGTAACCATCGTTGCCAGAAACAGCCTCGATAACACCATCACCCTCAACAGTAAGAGTAGCACCCTCAGCTACTACGATAACGTCAGTAGCAGCATTCTCAACAGCGTTCTTCAAAGTGTAACCATTAAGGTTAAGAACGAGATCCTTAGCAACCTGAAGAGGAGCGTCGATCTGTACATCATTGAGAAGAACGATAGTCTCGCCTGCCTTAGCTGTCTCGTATACCTCAGCGAAAGTAGAGAATGTGTAGCAGTAGCCGTTAGCGTAGTAGATACCGAACTTGTGGCCCTCAACTGTGCAGTCACCCTCAGTACCGTTGAATACGATGTTTGCAGAACCATTGATAACACCTGCAACAGTATCCTCAGCGTGCTCACCAGTGATTACAACCTCACCACCATTAACGTATACTGTAGTGTTGTCAGCTACGTTGTAAACTGGAGCATAACCCTCAGCAGCGCTATTATCAATAGTCGTAATCTTAGAGTTCTCAACAGTTACCTCGTGGTTCTCACCCCATACGTTAATTGTGTTCAAACCAGTCAAGTCGCAGTTCTTAACAACAACCTTAGAGTTTGCAGAAGTACCAGTGAGGTATACAGTGTAGTTAGCTGAAGTTGCAACAACGTTCTCGATAGTCACATTGTGACCCTCGCCCTGCATCTGAATACCACGCTCACCAGTTGCGTTGAGTGTGAAGTTCTTGAGAACAACGTTTGCACCCTGCTCCATCAAGATAGCACGCTTTGCTGTAGAAGAGATAGTAAAGCCGTTACCATCGAGAACGAAATCCTGGTCGATCTGAAGACCGTGGTGGATCTCAGAACGAGTCTGCTCGAGCTCATCAAGGTTGATGTCAGCAGTAAGAGTTACGTTCTGACCAGCCAAAAGAGCAGCCTCAACCTGAGCAGCTGTAGCAGCGTGAACTGTGGGCTCGAAAGCAACATCACCAGCCTCATCCCACTTATTAACCTCGTCTACGTCGAATACGATAGGCTGCAACTCCTTGCCATCAGGTGAGATGTTAGAAGCATCGATAGTAGTCTTAAAGTTGTAAGCCTTACCCATCTCAAGAGCAACATCCTTAACAGTTGCAGTCAAAGTCTTAGCCTCAGTCCAAGCAGCAACATCACCGAAATAGAGCTGAACGTCGAACTCGATAATGTAAACCTGACCAGCGTTAGCAGGGATAGTCAAACGCTCGTTTGCAACCTGCTGAACACCACCACGACCAGTCTTAGCACAAGCGTCACCGAACGCGAGAGTAGTAGTAGCGTCAGTGAGGTTCCACTGGTTAGTTGACCACCAGTCAGCCTGTGCAAGGTTGATAGAACCAGCCTGAGGAACAACCATACGTACGTTCTTTACGTCGATGTAAGCGTTGTCGTTAGCGAAACCGTTAGTGAAAGAGAACTTAACCTTTGAAAGAAGGTGGTGGAACTGGAACATAACCTTATCCATAGCGTCACCTACCTGCTTGCCAGTTGTGCTAACGTGAGCAGAAGCGTAGATAAGGTCCTCTGTACCATCAACGTTAACGAAATCTACGATACCAGCACCGTAAACGTTAGCAGCCTCAGTGTTAAGACGCCAGTTTGCGCTGTTCATAGGAGCCAAAGCAGCGAAATAGTACTGGTGCTCAGGAAGCCAGTACTGAGTGTTAGTGTAAGTGAAGTTACCCTGCTCACCAGTTACATCCTCACCCTCGAATACAACACCTGATGGCTCATCCATGAAGCCCCAAACGTCGAATGCTGTGAGTGATGAAGTTGTTGTTGAAGGATCAAAAGCCTTGTCTGCACGAGTAGCGTTCTCGACATAAGCGCCAGCGAACTCCATAGGAGCGTTGCCCTTCTGTACGAGTGTCTGCTCGTTGTTACATGCTACCAAACCTGCGATAGCAAGAACAGAAACTAGAAGTTTTTTCATAGTTGTTTGTTAATTAGTTAATAAAAAATTTAAGTAAGTTATACTTTTGTTTGGTTTGTAATTTTTTTTCAGCGGTAGATCCCCACGTCGCTACGCTCCTCGGGATGACGCTTTATCCCGTCATTGCGAGGGCTTAAGCCCGTGGCAATCTTCCGTTGTCCTCTGCGTCTTCACAGAGGTAAATTGACCTTCGGTCGACCCTGCTCCGCCTCGGCATAATTCAAGCAAGCTTGATTCTGCTCTCGGCTTAATCGCAGCGTTCCCACGTCGCTACGCTCCTCGGGATGACGGGGAGGTTTGACGCTCCTCGGGATGACGTTTTATATATCGCGTCATTGCGAGGGTCGCAAGACCCGTGGCAATCTTCCATTGTGCTCTGTCATCCTGAGTGTAACGAAGGATCTCCTACGCGACTACCCTTTTTGACTCCGCCTCTTGTCGGCTTCGAGGAGATTCTTCACTCTGCTTCGCTTCGTTCAGAATGACATCCTGGCGACCGATTTCTTTGGGGTTATAGGGGCGATCAAACCCCTATAACCAATATTTGAGGAATTACATGTTGCAAGTGTAAGCCTCAGCACCGTTCATAACGGGCTTCTCACCAGCTACAACAACCTGGTACTCACCAGTAGCGTTCAATGTAGTAGTCTCTACGTTGAATACGAAAGAAGCTGCAGATTTACGCAATACAATAGGCTCGTATGCAGAGATTGTAGAACCAGAGAGGCTCAAGCTTGATGTAGCACCTGCATCGCAACGGATACCGTAACCATCAGCCTTAGTAGCTGTGATGTCGCAGTTTGCAACAACAAGACCTACGCATGAAGTTAGGAAGTTGATACCACGACCAGCCTTAATAGTACAACCCTCAACAACAGTGTTTGAAGAAGATGTAATCTGGCACAAAGAGTGACCGCCGTTCATAACGCAGTTCTTAACAACGATATCGTAAGCCTGCGTGAAACGCATACCTACAACGTCAGTACCCTCAGCAGCTGTGAAAGAACAACCATCGAAAGTGATGTTGTGAGCATAACGGACAGTACCGTTCTGGCCATCAGCACACCAGATGAAATCCTTCTTTATAGCCTCAGTAGCGAAAGCAACATTCTTGATAGTCAAAGTCTCCTCGCCCTCAATACGGTTGTGACCGTTGATGTACATAGTACCGTCGAACTTGTAACCAGCACCATCGATAGTGTAGTTAACACCCTCCTGCTGATCTACAGTAACGTTACCTACCAAGTCACCAGCAAAACGGATATCCTCGATCTTTGCGTCCAAAGCAGCCTGAAGACCCTC
>JAFZGE010000007.1 GCA_017555545.1 Alistipes sp. | reverse complement strand
GTCTGATACAGTCAACTTCTTGCGACCCTTTGCGCGACGTGCAGCCAATACCTTACGGCCATTGGCAGTAGCCATTCTCTGACGGAAACCGTGCTTGTTGATGCGCTTACGGCGAGAAGGCTGATAAGTTCTTTTCATTGCCATAGTACTATCTGTTTTTTATTGTTTTGTCCTACAATTAACGCGTTTAGTGCTTCTTTTGCGAGGTGCAAAGGTACAACCTTTTTTTATAATTGCAAATAAAACTCGAAAAAAATCAACGTTTTCCTCGATTATCGCCCTTATTTACACCTCTGACGCACATAATTCTTGAGCTGACTAATCCTCAAAGAGATTGATTTCGCCGCGCTCGACCTTGCCGTGCATCGCCGATAGCTCAGCAATTGCGGGCGAGATTACAGCCAACGTATCCTCGATGGCACGCTCGCCACCTCCCTTGATGCGATAGAGCATCGCGGCATATAATGCGCGGAAACAGAGCTCTGTATCGCTGATATCCTCATTATCGAGGATTGTGCGCAAGCGTGGCAACTCGGCAGCAAGGCGCGCATGTGTCATGCGGTAGTGCTCACCCACGGGGAGCTTCATAAGCTGGAGGTGTAGATTATGCAAATCAGCAACGAGGTGGAGCGTGTGGTCGATATGACCCTTAGTCTCCTTACCCTCCTTACGCAAGAGCTCCACAATCTGCATATACCAGTTAAAGATATTCTCCTTCTGCTGCTCATCGGCGCCCTCAACACGCGCTACGAGTGTAGAATAGATAGCCTCAGGGCTAAACTGCAAGGCTCGCAACAAGTCCTCAATCTGCCACAAATAGAGGATATACTCGGCGATATTCTCCCTACGTTTCTGCAATGCTATAAGCATAGTATTATTCCTTATATATTATTAGCAAACTACAACCAATCTGATGAGTTAAACGTGCTCTTAGGCGCGTTTGGCACATTCTCGAAGTAGGTAAATCCTGTCAACGCCTCAAGCTCCTCAATCGATATCATATCCTTAACCTGGGGTTTGTGACCCTTCTCCTGCTCGTGGCAGATAACAAAGGCTGCACACTGCAACTCCGATGCCGAGCAATCCTTGACACTCTTACCCGAGTTACCCTTCTTTGTGCGAAGAAGCGCGTAGTAGAACATCGTGGGGCGCGATACATCTGAGCGACCACCAAAGCTAATGCGCGCAGGTGTGCCAGTATTGCCATACTTATCGGTATATCTATCGAAGTAGCAACCAATTACGGTGTAGAGCGTATCGGCGCATACTAAGCCATCGATATGATCCTCAAGGTTATTCCACGCACCACCGCCCGTATTAAATGTACTTGAATACTGAGGTGCGATGTTCGAATAGTAGAAGACCTGCTTATTTGTTGCCGTTGATGAGAGACGCTCTGCTGAGCCAAGCATATGACCCTTGTTACAACCACCACCAGTACTCTTGCTATTATACTGAATATCTGATGGAATCTGTGGATCCTGCGCATAGGCATCCGTACGGCTTGCACCCGACTCGTAGCTCGAGTGGCGTGGCGCCGCCACCCACACGGGGCAGTGGTGATTAGCCGAGAAGCATACAGTATAGTTACGAGCCGAGCCATCGCGCTGCGCATTCTTCTCGCCACCAGCGCACAAGTGGTGCGCATAGTAGTAGTCCGAGTTATTGTCATCGCGACCATCTTTGTTGGCATCCACCTCTACGGGCAACTCATACCATCCCGCACGATAGGTCATGCCAGCCGATGGGGTTGGGTCAGGAGTTGGATCAGGTGTGGGTTCGGGATCTGGTTCGGGATCGGGTCTTGGTTCGGGCTCAGGGTCTGGAGTGGGATCTGGTTCAGGGTCGGGCGTAGGCTCAGGCTCCTCGTTGATGCTCAACGTCTTAAACTTGCCACCCTCAAGACTCCATGTCTCACCCACCGCCATAACAAAGATACGATAGTTGTAGTTTGTTGCGGGATTTAACTCCTCGATGGTGAGCTCCATAACACGACCTCGCTCCGCGGGGTAAAACTCATAATTCTCCGATCCTGAGCGGGCAACCATAAAGCCCATGCGATCGATACGACTATAGTCCGACGCGCTTACCGTAGCGGTGAGTGTAACCGTCGTCTCGGTTACAGTCTCCACCTCGCTCTCAACAACGCGGCAAGTAAATTCGACCTCCTTCTCGCAGGCAACAGCCACAACAAGGAGCATCATAGCGTAGAATAATCTCTTCATAAGTCGATGACCTATTCTCTATTTTGTGAATCTATCCAGATGGTCACAGGGCCATCGTTCGTAAGTTCTATCTTCATATCGGCACCGAAGCTTCCCGTAGCGACCTTGCGACCAAGCGCCGCCTCAACCTTTGCGACAAACTCCTCATACAAGGGCTTCGAGATTGCCTCGGGCGCAGCCTTAATCCATGAGGGGCGGTTACCCTTCTTGGTCATGGCGTGCAGCGTGAACTGACTTACAAGCATTACATCGCCCTCGACATCCTGTACTGAGCAATTCATAACGCCCTCAGCATCATCAAAGATGCGCAACTGCACCAGCTTCTTTGTCAGCCACTCCAAATCCTCGGGGGTCTCATCGTGACCCACGCCAACAAACACCACCAAGCCCTTGCCTATCTCGCTGAATACCTTGCCCTCGATATGGCAACGCGCCTCAGTGACGCGCTGTATAAGTAGCCTCATAAGTTAAAACTCTTAATTCTCGGTTTGAGCACACTCGAAGAAGTCCCAAAGACCATCGCCCTTAGGGGTTGGTGCAGTCACCGAGATGGGCTTGCCACCTACGGGGTGCAAAAACTCCACGCGGCGTGAGTGCAAGGAGATGCCACCATCCTTATTAGAGCGCTTTGCGCCATATTTGAGGTCACCCTTGATTGAGCAGCCTATAGCTGAGAGCTGAGCACGAATCTGGTGGTGACGACCCGTCTTGAGGTCTACCTCAACGAGGGTGTAGTTTGTCGAAGCACCCAACACGCGGTAGTCCAACAACGCCTCCTTAGCATCACCCTTAGGCTTCTGATATGCGTGCGAGCGGTTGGTCTTAGCGTTGCGCGCGATGAAATGACGCAATGAGCCCTCCTCCTCCGCAGGACGCTCCTCGGTGATTGCCCAGTAGGTCTTCTTTAGCTGCTTATTGCGAATCATCTCGTTGAGACGCACCAAGGCCTTCGATGTCTTGGCAAAGATCACAGCGCCGCTCACGGGGCGGTCGATGCGGTGTGCTACACCAAGGAATACTGCACCAGGCTTATGGTCACGAATCTTGATCATCGCCTTAATCTGATCCTCGATAGCCTCCGTGCCGTCTGGATCGCTCTGCACCAAGTCGCCAACATGCTTGTTGATAATGATAAGGTGGTTGTCTTCGTAGAGAATATCTTTGATAGTAAACATATTTCGATAACTGTATTACAACTTAAACGTAAATGGTAATAGCTTCTCGGCGCTATCGATGACTGTTGCCGAGCCTGCGCCCGTCATAATGACACGAATGGGCGACTTCTGTCTGCGCTCAACATCTACAATCACCTGGCGGCACTGTCCACAGGGGTAACACTCCCTCTCCGAGGGGTTTGAGGCGATGGCCAACGCCTCAACGGGGTCGTTGCCATAGTTTGCCTCGACATAGAAGAGCAATGAGCGCTCGGCACACAATCCTGCAGGATATACCTCGCTCTCGAAGTTCGAAGCGTGGAGCGTGCGGCCGCTCTTCAGGCGCACAGCAGCACCCACATGGAAGTTTGAATAGGGGGCATTAGCCGTCTTTGTAGCCTCCTCAGCCTCAGCAACAAGAGCACGATCTAGCTCTTCAAGTTCGGCAATAGAGGCGTAGTGCTCATAGCTTATGTCAAGAGTCTGTTTCATAGTAGCACAATAATATTATTATTCAGTCTGCAAATATAGGCAAAATTTATGAAATAGAAAAGCCATTGCACCGATGTTTGGAGTTTTAAAAATTTTTTATTATCTTTGCATAACAAACATTTTGACAGATGCGTAGATACTGTGACATACAACCTATGATTGTCGAGGCGATGATGCACGCCTTGATGCACAGCTCTATGCGAATGTGCCGCTAGGCACTACTATATCATCGTATGACCACGGTCGTACACTCCACCGAACATGCAACCACACATAACGATGATGCTTCCCCCGAGGCCTCATCAGATATTAAGTTTGACCTATTTTGAAACTATATAACCATGAGCAATAGAAAGTTACATTTCGAAACCATACAGATACACGGAGGCTATAAAGTGGATGAGACACTTGCACGAGGCATTGCCATCCACCCCACCGCAGCATACCACTTCTCATCGTGCGACTATGCCGCAAACCTCTTTACGCTTAGCGAGCCAGGATATATCTACACTCGCTTGCACAACCCCACAACCGCAGCCTACGAGGAGCGCATAGCGGCTCTCTATGGTGGTGTGGGCGCTTTGGCTACCGCATCGGGCATGTCAGCGATTTTGCTTACGGTGACGGCTCTTGCCAAGGCCGGTGAGAACATCGTGGCATCGCCATACCTCTATGGTGGCACACACAACCAGTTTGTAATCTCATTGCGCAACGTGGGCATCGAGTGTCGCTTAGCTAAGAGTGACTCTGCAGAGGATATCGCTGCGCTTGTTGATGAGAACACACGCGCAATTTTTGCTGAGTCTATGGGCAACCCAACATGTCGCGTTATCGACATCGAGGCACTCGCAGAGGTGGCACACAAGAATAATATTCCACTTATTGTCGACAACACCTTTGGCGCGGGCGGTTACCTCTGCAACCCCTTCGAGTGGGGCGCAGATATCATCACCGACTCTGCAACCAAGTGGATTAATGGCCACGGCACAGCTATGGGCGGCATCATCGTTGACAGCGGCAAGTTCGACTGGCGCGCTTCGGGCAAGTTCCCACAGATTGATGGCCCATCGGAGGGCTACCACGGTCTCAACCTTTGCGAGGCATTTGGCAATCAGGCCTTTATCGTTAAGTGCCGCGTAGATGGCATGCGCGACTTCGGCTGCTGCCCCTCGCCCTTCGACGCATACCTCATGTTGCTCGGTTTGGAGACATTGTCGTTGCGCGTGAAGCACGAGGTGGAGTCTACATACAAGCTCGCCGAGTTCTGCCGCAACCACCCCAAGGTTAAGAGCGTAAGCTTCGTGGGCTTTGAGGATCACCCCAGCCACACACTTGCAAAGAAGTATTTCCGTCATGGTGCATCTGCCGTTATGACCATCGAGCTTCAGGGCGACCTCGACTCGACCGTTAAGTTTGTTGAGAGCCTCAAGCTTTCGGGCAATATGACCATGATTGGCGACTCTATAACTGTCGTTACACACCCCGCGTCAACAACACACAAGCAGCTCTCGGATGAGGCAAAGCGAGCAGCAGGCATCACTCCTACATTGCTCCGCATCTCGCTCGGCTTGGAGAATGTCGAGGATATCATCGCCGACTACGAGGAGGCACTCGCAAACATTTAGGCTATGGCGCAGGTATATCATCATGGCGAGGCGATAACCCTGGAGTCGGGCGCAGTACTTGCGGAGGTAGACATCACCTACGACACCTTCGGCACGCTTAACGCGGCGAAGGATAATGTCATCTGGGTGTGTCACGCCCTCACGGCAAACTCCGACGTTGCCGATTGGTGGCCTCACACCGTGGAGGAGGGTCGCTTCCTTGACCCTACGCGATACTTTATCGTTTGCGCCAACTTCCTCGGCTCGCACTATGGCACAACGTCGCCACTATCAGTAAACCCCACTACGGGCGAGAAGTACTACTACGACTTCCCACAGATCACCGTACGCGACATGGTCAAGTGCCATCAGCTCCTGGCTAAGCACCTCGGCATTGAGCGCGTAAAACTCCTTATTGGCAGCTCTATTGGCGGCTTCCAGTGCATGGAGTGGGCAATCTCGGAGCCAAAGTTTATGGAGTCTGTAGCGCTCATCGCAACTACCACATGTACAGAGCCTTGGGCAGCGGCATTCAACGAGTCGCAGCGCATGGCAATACGCACCGACAAGACATGGGGAGAGCATCGCGACGACGCAGGCATCGACGGCATGGCCGTAGCACGCTCAATAGCCCTTATAAGCTATCGCGGAGGTGCTGCATACAACGCCACTCAGCAGGATGAGAACCCCACCGAGGCGAGCTTCACACGCCGCGCACACAGCTACCAGCAGTACCAGGGCGAGAAGCTACGCAGACGCTTCAACGCCATGTCATACTACCGCTTGAGTGAGGCGGTCGACTCTCACAACATCGCCCGAGGCAGAGGCTCTATCGCCGAGGCACTCTCAAAAATCGAGGCGCGCGCACTTGTTGTGGCAATCAGCTCGGATATACTCTTTCCACCCGAGGCACACGTGCCCATGAGGGAGCATA
The DNA here is from genome assembly GCA_017555545.1 of Alistipes sp. Lineage (GTDB taxonomy): Bacteria > Bacteroidota > Bacteroidia > Bacteroidales > Rikenellaceae > Alistipes. The sequence continues at coordinate 5,545 of JAFZGE010000007.1, read as the reverse complement.
TCCGCGATGTGGAGTACCACCTCATTGAGTCGGAGTTCGGACACGACGGCTTCCTTGTGGAACACGAAAAACTTAACACGATAATTCAGAATTTTCTTAGATAACCCCTAAAACAACAGCGATATGAAACAGTTAAATATAGGTCTTTTTGGTTTTGGTAATGTAGGACATGGTCTCTACGACGTACTTAAGCGCATCGACTCAAAAAATGTAAGCATCGTACGCGCCTGTGTGCGTGACACCAGCAAGGAGCGTGGCAACGTAGACGTGGAGTTCACATCAAACCCCGAGGATATCTTCAACGACCGCAACATCAACCTCATCGTCGAGGTTATCGATGATGCAGAGGCAGCATACGACATTGTTAAGCGCGCGCTCAAGATGCGCATACCCGTAGTTTCGGGCAATAAGAAGATGCTCGGCCACCACCTACCAGAGCTTATCGACCTTCAGGAGCAGTACAACACAGCATTGCTCTACGACGCATCAGCATGTGGCTCTATCCCCGTTATCCGCAACCTCGAGGAGTACTACGACAACGACCTCCTCTTCTCGGTGAAGGGCATCCTCAACGGCTCATCAAACTTCATTCTCTCGAAGATCTTTAACGAGAAGATGGGCTACAAGGAGGCGTTGAAGCTCGCTCAGGACCTCGGCTTCGCAGAGAGCAACCCCACACTCGACATCGACGGCTGGGACTCGTTGTACAAGCTTATCATCATCACAATGCACGCATTTGGTGTATATGTGGCACCCGAGGAGATCCTCACCTATGGTATCTCTACGATGAACGATGCCGACATCCGCTTCGCACACGAGAAGGAGCGTCGCATCAAGCTCGTGGCACACGTCGAGAAGGTCGAGGACAAGCTTATCATGTGCGTATTGCCTCAGCTTATCTCACGCAATAAGTATATCTACAGCGTTGAGGATGAGTTCAATGGTGTGGTTATCAAGGGTTTGTTCTACGATAAACAGTTTATGTTCGGTCGTGGTGCAGGTGGTCACCCCACAGGCTCGGCAGTATTGAGCGACATCACAGCATGCGGCTACAACTACCGCTACGAGTACAAGAAGCGTAACGACTCTGTATTGCCCCACTACTCTACAGACCACACCTTCCGCATCTACTTCCGCTATAAGACCGAGGAGCAGCGCAACTTGCTTAACTTCTCTCATATTCGCGAGCAGTACACCTCGGAGGACTATAACTACATCATCGGTGATGTCAACATCGCGAACCTCAAGGAGCACCAGGAAGAGTTGCGCGTAGCAAACTGCTTCGTGGCAGCCTACCCTCTCGACTAAGGTGTTGACTCATAACGAATAAAGGGATTGCGCTTTTGGCACAATCCCTTTATTCATTTGTATGGTTTGACTACTTCAACTGGCGGAACATCTCCCACATCAAAACGCCCGCAGAAACCGACACGTTGAGTGAGTGCTTGATACCCACCTGGGGTATCTCGATCGCGCCATCCACAATATCAGCAATTGCCTGGTCCACGCCGTCAACCTCATTACCAAAGATCAAGGCATACTTCTTGCCCTCCTCCGCGCGGAAGTCGTTGAGCATTGTAGAGTCCTCAATCTGCTCGATGGCTATGATGGTGTAGCCCTCCTTGCGCAACTGCTCCACACACTCGAGCGTAGTCTCATGGTAGCTCCATGCCACACTCTGCTCCGAGCCGAGTGCCGTCTTATGTATCTCGCGGTTAGGGGGTGTGCAGCTAATTCCGCATAGTGCAACGCGCTCAATGCCAAAGGCATCGGCGGTGCGGAAGAATGAGCCAACATTCTGTGCCGAGCGCACATTGTCAAGTACCACGACTACGGGAAGTTTCTCCACCGCAGCATACTCCTCGATCGTGGGGCGACCAAGCTCCTCGTTAAGCAATTTACGCATATATCTCAAGTTTTGTGTTATCAGTTGATGAATATACTTTTTAAGTAATTTTAATTATTACGCCACAAAAGTAATAAAATATAAAATATTTTTCGTAAATTTGCGCTAAATGTTTTTTCTCGGTAATCAATGCGTAGATTTGTAGCATACATACTCCTTACGTTTGCAACCCTCGTTGGGGGGGGGTACGCATACTCTGCGCCAATGTTACTATTGGAGAGTCCGTTGCCAAAGCTGAAACTCGAGGCAGACTTCACCACGCTCTTCGACAATACGGAGTACGCCTCGATGAAGGGCGTAAGTTCGGGAACGCTCTTTGGCGCTCGCCTGACACCCAAAGTGGGTATCGAGTGGCAGTATCGCAACCAGCTGATGGTAGGAGCAGACCTATATCAGAACTTCGGCCACGACAAATTCCTCTCGGATGCCAAGTTGCAACTCTACTACGCCTTCAGGGACTACAACGCAAAGGTATATGCGGGTATATTTCCCCGTAGCGCTATGAAGGGCTTGCGTTCGCCACTATTCTTCGACCCCGCATATTGCTACTACAACAATAGCATCGCAGGTGTATTGGCACGTTACGATGATTTAGGAACACCTTCGTATGTGGAGTTCGCAATGGACTATACGGGCATGCGCAGCTTTGACACGCGAGAGTCATTTGCGATAATGTCATCGGGTATGCACTCACTCAACGCACAATTTGTACACGGCAGGATAGCGTATGGCTACGACTTCTATATGGGTCACTATGCCAAGGACTACAACCCCGAGACCGTGGATGGCGTTGTAGATAACATTCTGCTTACGCCATATGTCGAGTTGGAGTGTCGCAACTTCGGAGTAGGGATAGGCAAAGATTGGATGCACTTAACTGTGCGCTTGAGCTATATACAGTCGTTGCAGCGCGACCGTATCAACGAGAATGTGTGGGAGCATCCCTTTGGTGGTGAGTTGCTGGTAAATTTCCAGTGGAATGGCGTGGAGCTATCAAACCGTCTCTATGTGGGCAAGGGTTCGTTGATGAGCTACTACAACCGCTATGGCAGCGATGTATATCACAATATGCCGTTGTACCACACAGATAAGGGCATTTATGATGCTATTGCCCTCTCATATAGCCAGTGGTTCTTCTACCGCACCGTGGGTGTCAAGGCGGGCATCACCGTAGAGTATGACGGCACAGGCTGGGGTACGCGACAATGGTTGCAGGTGGATGTGGCACTCGGCACAAACGTCAGCCTAAAGCGCAACAAAGAGATTGAATAATAAGTAATTAAAACATACATATGACTATGACAACTGAAGTAACAGAAGTAAAGGAGAAGTCTTTGAACTTCGTAGAAGAGGTTATCGAAGAGGCTATTGCCAAGGGTAAGACACGTGTACAGACACGATTCCCACCCGAGCCTAACGGCTACCTCCATATTGGTCACGCCAAGGCTATTTGCATGGACTTCGGCGTAGCAAAACGCTACGGCGGCGTATGTAACCTCCGCTTCGACGACACAAACCCAACAAAGGAGGATGTGGAGTATGTAGAGGCTATCAAAGAGGATATCAAGTGGCTCGGCTTCGAGTGGGGTGCAGAGTACTACGCTTCGGACTACTTCCAGCAGTTGTGGGATTTCGCCATCCGCCTTATCAAGCAGGGCAAGGCCTATGTCGATGAGCAGACATCTGAGGAGATCGCTGCACAGAAGGGCACACCTACACAGGCAGGAACCGAAAGCCCCTTCCGTAACAGACCAATAGATGAAAACCTCGACCTCTTTATGAAGATGACAAATGGCGAGATTGAGGAGGGACGCATGGTGCTCCGCGCAAAGATCGACATGGCGAGCTCGAACATGCACTTCCGCGATCCTATCATCTACCGCGTTGTTAACCACCCCCACCACCGCACAGGCGACACATGGAAGGTATACCCCATGTACGACTTTGCACACGGTCAGAGCGACTACTTTGAGGGCGTAACACACTCGTTGTGTACCCTTGAGTTCGTGCCTCACCGTCCCCTTTACGACTTGTTCGTAGACTGGGTGAAGGAGGGTGTTGACCCATCAGATGAGCGCCCACGCCAGTACGAGTTCAACAAGCTCAACCTCAACTACACGCTTATGAGTAAGCGTAACTTGCTTATCCTCGTTAAGGAGGGCTTGGTAAATGGCTGGGATGATCCCCGTATGCCAACATTGTGCGGCTTCCGTCGTCGCGGTTACTCGCCCGAGTCTATCCGCAACTTCGTAGATAAGATTGGTTACACAACATACGATGCACTCAACGACATGGCACTCTTGGAGAGCGCTGTGCGTGATGACCTCAACAAGCGTGCTACTCGTGTTAGCGCCGTTATCGACCCCGTTAAGCTCGTTATCACAAACTATCCCGAGGGTCAGGTTGAGTCGTTCGAGGCTATAGACAACCCCGAGGATCCCAACTCTGCAACACACACCATCGAGTTCAGCCGCGAGTTGTGGATGGAGCGCGAGGACTTCATGGAGGATGCACCTAAGAAGTACTTCCGTATGACACCAGGTCAGGAGGTACGCCTTAAGAACGCATATATCGTGAAGTGTATAGGTTGCGAGAAGGATGAGAATGGCAACATCACAACAGTATACGCTGAGTACGACCCCGAGACAAAGACTGGTCTTCCAGGCTCAAACCGCAAGGTTAAGGGTACGCTCCACTGGGTAAGCTGCGACCACTGCATCAAGGCAGAGGTACGCCTCTACGACCGCTTGTGGAAGGTTGAGAATCCTCGTGACGAGATGGCTGCAATCCGCAAGGAGCAGGGCTGCGAGGCACTCGACGCTATGAAGCAGATGATCAACGAGGATTCGTTGAAGGTGCTCACAGAGTGCTATGTAGAGAAGTACTTGGCCGACGCCAAGCCTTACGACTACCTGCAGTTCCAGCGCATCGGTTACTTCAATGTGGACAAGGAGTCAACTCCAGACCACCTTGTTTTCAACCGCACGGTAACACTCAAGGATTCTTGGGCAAAAATGAATAAGTAATTATACAATATGTATATATTTAGGGAGCAGCGATGCTCCCTTTTTTGTACCTATTAAATAATAAAAGGGCTGTAAAACCCCTAATATAAATTCTAAATTTCGTACCTTTGCGGTGGAAACAAAAATCAAGAATTTTATGGCAAAGGTTGTAGTTGGTCTTTCGGGAGGTGTCGATTCGTCGGTGGCGGCATATCTGCTCAAGCAGCAGGGCTATGAGGTAGTGGGCCTCTTTATGCGTAACTGGCACGACACTACTGGCACACTCGAGGGCGACTGCCCCTGGTACGACGACCAGCTCTTTGCCGAGCTTGTGGCCAAGCGACTGGACATTCCATTCAAGTTTGTGGATCTCTCCGAGGAGTACCGCAAGCGTGTTGTGGAGTATATGTTCGCGGAGTACCAGCAGGGCCGCACGCCCAACCCCGATGTGTTGTGCAACCGCGAGATAAAGTTCGATGTATTCCTCAAGGAGGCCCTGAAACTCGGTGCCGACTATGTAGCCACAGGTCACTACTGCCGCAAGGTGGAGGAGGATATTGACGGCCGCAAGGTCTATCGCCTGCTGGCGGGTGCCGACAAGAACAAGGACCAGAGTTATTTCCTCTGTCAGCTC
>JAFZGE010000060.1 GCA_017555545.1 Alistipes sp. | reverse complement strand
TGAGTACCCTGCCGAAGCTATCAGCGCGGGCGTTCAGGGTCGTGTTCTTGTTAGTTTCGTTGTATATCCTGACGGCAAGATCTACGATTTTGAGGTGGTAGAGTCTCCCGATCCAATCCTCTCGGAGGCAGTTTTTGCGGTGCTCGAGAGGTCTAATTTGTTGGATAATGCCTGGAGGCCTGGCGAGGTGGATGGCAAGCCTGTCAAGGTGGCCTTCACTATCCCTGTTAGCTTTGCCATGCAGTAGCGGACTACACTAAATCGCACTTCAGTGGCGATTTCATACAGCATAGATATGGTTTCGTACAGCCGAGCTTAAAATGCTTGGTTGTACGATTTTTTTGTGTCTACTTTGCAATAGCAAAACAAAGAATTAAACTATTTTATGTGTATGAAAAAGTCATTGAAGGTATATGGTTGTGCGAGTGTTGTTGTGGCTGCTGCGGCTGTTGCATATCTTGCGCTTGGTGTGATATCTGTGGCGTGCAGGGGCACGGAGCAGAAGCTCGTAAAGAGTGAAGTGGTTGAGGATCGTGGTGAGTTCCGAGATATTATCCATGGCGACTTTAATGGCGATGGAAAGAGTGAGTCCGCACAGCTCTATCGCAGGTCTCAGGATGAGGATTATGAGTATAATATCTACTTCGGCGATGCTTCGGTTAAGACGCTGGATTCCAAGACTATGGTATATGCTGCAAAGTATCTTACGAATGAGGGCGACCTTAATGGCGATGGTGCTCACGAGATTGGCGTCTTCCTCCATTGCGGCTACTCATATTGGGGCACGTATGCCGTTTATACCTACTCTGAGGGAGAGTGGAAGGAGCTTGTGAGCATAAGTCATAACCCGGGTTGGGTGGAGTGCTCAATGCAGGAGTTGGTGCGTTGCAATCCCGAAAATCCGCGCAGCGTTATTGTCAAGGAGATTAGCATAGATCACGCCCAGCTGATGGAGCGAATCAAATATTTTTAACCCCCCCCATTAAAAACGAAGTGGTTGCCTATAATGGCAACCACTTGTCGTTTAATGTGTTGAGCACTATTCTGTTATCGCCTTAGCCCACGCTGTTGTGCGCCATGCTGCTGCGGTTGCGGGGCAGTCGCCCTGTGCGATGTAGCACGATAGGCCACATGAGCGTGCAAGATCAAAGCTGTCCACATCTCCCGTAGCTGTGAGGATGGTCTCTGTGTGACCGCTATAGAGCACAGCCTTGTTGAGTGCCTTCTCGAATGCTGTGCTATTCTCAACGCCGAGCTCCACATAATGCAAGAGGTCAAAGTAGAGGTGGTAGTCGAATGCGTCGTATGCCTGAACATCATCTACGTCAACCTCGCCCATCTCTGCCATTACGGCACGCATAGCCTCCGCAAGGGGCTCAAGCTGCTCACAGTCGATTAGTGCCACGGTACCAGATGATGCCTTGTAATACTCCATATAGCTCTCGCAGATTGCCTTGAGGCTGTGGTCATCAAACTCGAAGAGCATCGGTATCATGGTCTCGTAGGGGAAGCCTGCGCCAAGTACCTCGGCTGCCGATGCCACGATGTAGTCCGCTGAGTGGCGTAGGTCGTACAATGCCTCGATGTTTCCCATGAAGCAAGCGTCAAAGATGATGTAGCTGTAGTGTGTGTCGCTCAAGGCCTCCACAAGGTCGGGGATCTCCATGCAGTCGTAGTCGTCCTGAGCATAGAACAGGGGTTGTGCCTGAGGTGTGTTGCTACGAGTGCCCTCGTTGAGGAGGTAGACATCGTATAGGTCTGATGGCACCCAGCCGCCGCCGTGTGATGATAGGATAAGACCGTAGCTATCTGCTGGTGCCTCCTCTTTAACCTTGGCAAGCACACCGCGCATAAACTCCTTGTCTACGGTAGAGACCGATGTTTCGTACTCCTCCACAAGGCGCTGCTTTGCCATGCCGTCGTTCATGTATAACTCGGTAAGGCGTGTGTAATTACCTCTGTCATAGAACACAAAGATGCGGAAGTCGCCCTCGGGCATGTCGTAGTACGATGCAAGGATGCGCTGCAGGTTCGAGTCCATGAACTCGGCAAGGCCGTTGTTGCCCTGCATGAATATCGTGAGCGTGTGGCTCTCGGTGAGTGGTTGTGGCACCTCGGGGGTTGGTGGCTCAGGTTGTGGTGGCTCGGGTACATCGTTATTGCACGCTACCGCAAACTGCATAACGATTGCCATTAGGGCGAATAGTAGGGTTTTGTAGGTTTTCATATAAATATAATGTATAAATTTATTATCGTTCTTCTCTCAGTAACCATATCCTTTTGCAAATGTAAATTATTTTTTTCTAATTGCAATGTATTTATTATGAAAAACCAAAAAATAAATAATTAAAACAATTTATTAAAATTATTTTTTATCTATTTTTTTGCTGTTTTTCTTTGTTTATTGCTTTTTTTATTCTACTTTTGGAGTGCCAACTTAAGAATAAGTGAAAACAGAAAAATATTAAAACCTAAAATGAACAAAAGTCTATGAGAATGAAAGCCTATCTAAAGATGTTGGTTGCTATGGTGGCGATGTTTGCTGCTGTGGCTTGTAACAATGACATGCCCCCTCAGGATGGTCCAGAGCCACAGCCCACGGTTGAGGTAGAGGTTGCCAATATTACCGATTCGTCGCTCGAGTTTGGCGTTACGACGACAAATGCTGCCGAGGTGCGTTACATCTTCGCTGAGAGCAGTGAGGCCGCGCCAAGCGTGGATAGCATCCTTGCTGAAGGTGTCGAGGTGGAGGAGAACACCAATAACAACAATGTCGTTGCGCTTAAGTTCGAGGAGCTCACTCCATCAACAAAGTACACACTCCATGTTGCAGTAAGGAACACGCACGGTACGGCTTACGCTTTCCAGGAGGCCGAGACCGAGGAGGCAGATGTGGTTGAACCTACCATTAGTATCGCAGTTGGCGAGGTCGGCGAGACAGCGGCAACATTCACAATCACAACGACCAATGCTACAACTGTTAAGTATTGCGTCTATGACATGTTGGGCGGAAATCCCGATGAGCTAATCTCTGCGGAGGAGGTTTTAGAGACAGGCACAGCTGTCGAGGCCAATACTACCGTTGAGGTGGAGGTTACTGATCTTACATTCGGCAAGGAGTATGAGATTGTCGTTGCCGCTGAGGGTGAGAGTGGTGTAGTTGCTGAGTCAGAGACATTTAAGACTGCAACTCCTGCGCCTGTGCTATCTGCTTCGCTAACCGAGGATGTAGGCTACGACTACGCAGTATTTAGCGTTGAGGCTGAGAATGTTGCAGAGGTTAAGTATGTGTGCATCAAGGCTGGCTCGCGCGATGTTACTGCCGAGCAGGTCATGAAGAATGGTACAGCTATAGAGGCTGGCGACGTTAAGGTTGAGGGTCTTGCTGAGGAGACAACGTATGAGGTATACGTTGCTGCTAAGGGCGTTAACGAGGATGTAGTGATGGCCGACGTGTTGACCTTCACAACCACAAAGAATATCATCGAGTATGCAATGTCGGCAAGCACCACCGCTTCGGCAATGAAGTATTCGGCTACAAACTACTATGTGACATTCACCGATGCGGTTAATGGCTACAAACTTAACCTGGACTTCTACATCGCAGAGGGTAATGAGTATCTCATATCTGGCGAGTATCCGCTTGCGGGCTTCAATGCTGGTGAGATAAGTGCTCCCTACACATCGTTCATGTTCACTCCTGCTGATACCGTAGTTACAACATTTAGCAGCGGCAGCGTGACTGTCGTAGCAACACCCAACGAGGAGACTCGCGAGGTATACTACGAGGTTAGCGGTGTGCTCTACTTCGCGGATGAGAACTATGTAACCTTGAACTATAGCGGCCTTATCGAGGGTATTGCGCTTCCGGAGGTTGTTGAGGGCGCTCCCGAGGGTGCATACGTATTCGAGGTATCTCCTTCTACAAGCATGCCTAAGCGCGTGCACGGCTCGAACCTGGCTGTGGGTGAGTACTACCTCAAGTTCTACGATAAGAACTGGAGCGAGTTGACTCTTGATCTTTATGTAGACCCTGCGCTCTGCAATAATGGTAACGACGGTCTCCCTGCTGGTACATACACTATGGCTGATGGTAGCTTCGATGCCTATAGTAATATCTCGCTCTACAATCCATACTTTGCGGGTAACTTCACCGAGGCGGAGCTTAAGGTGAGTGTCGATGGTGATAACTACACCTTCGTACTCCTTGGCACGGTAGTCTCTGGTGCAACCGAGAAGGTCGTCTATATGAGCTATACTGGCGAGATTAAAGATATGGTAAAATAAACTTAAACCCCGAAAACTATTATAACCAATGAGAAAGCTATTTAATATTTCAGCTTTGGCACTTGCCGCTGTATCGATGCTTGTAGTGGCATGTAACCCCGATACCCCCGATACTCCCGACGTAAAGACCCCAAGCGTAAAACTTGAGGTTAATGATGTCCGTACAAGCGAGGTAGACTTCACTCTCACAACTACCGATGCTGAGGAGGCGTACTACTACTGTGTGTCAGGCACAGCGGAGGCTACTGCCGAGACCATTAAGGGCGAGGGTGTTAAGGTAACGAAGGAGAATAATACCTTGACAGGCCTAGAGTTGGATACTGAGTACACACTCTACGCTTTGGCTATCAATGGCGCGAAGCAGGCCATTGCCAAGGAGACGTTCACAACCCTTGCTGAGCCTGAGAAGCCCTTTGAGGGTTATGAGCTCAATAAGATGGTTAGTGCGGTATATCGCAACGATAATGCGGCGCTTGCGGGCAACTACGAGTTTACATTCGGCAATACCACAGAGCTCGGATGGGATGGCGATATTCAGGTCTTTATCGACTTCTACAACGTAGAGGATAGCGATCCCCTTAACCCCGTGCTCCCCAATGGTGTCTACGAGCCTAATAGCGACTTTTCGGCATTTAGCTACGATCCAACAAGCTCATATGTAGATATCGTGGCTGACGGCGAGGTCATCACATCGCCCATTATTGGTACTGTGACTGTGGCGCGTACCGCTGCTACATATACCGTGACCGTTGAGGGTACACTCATGCTTCTCGACAATATGGAGTTCTCGGCACGCTATACTGGCTCTATCCAGTTTGTTCAGGGTGGCACATCGGCTTATGAGTTCTTCGAGGAGGATATCACAATCGACATGGATGAGGCACAGATGCGCTATTGGGGTAGTTGGTTCTACCCATTCTGCGACGAGGTCGGTGTTGAGATGTTTGACGGTACATTCGACAACAATGGTACGCTCCAGAAGGGTTATTACCTCCACCTCAGCCGCGTCTTTATGCCAAAGTATTACGACTATAACGAGGCGAATGTTCCCCTTGCAGAGGGCCACTACGACGTAGTTTATGAGGCGCTTAGCGATATGTATTGCTTGCCATACTTCTTCGATGCTGGTCGCATTCAGGACTATTTTGGTGACTCATACTTTACTGGTACATATTTACAGTATGTTGAAAATGGTCAGGTTAAGAAGATTGGTCTTGTGACCCAGGGTTCATTCGATGTTGTGCACAACGGTGCTGACCACAATATCTCTATGAATTTTGTTGCGGACAATGGTGTAAAGATCACGTTGACCTTCTCTGGTAAGCTCAACAGCGTGAACTATAATGACAACGATGAGACTATGCCCGAGCGTCCTTGGACAACTCTCGATGGTGATCACGAGTATAACTTCCCCGCTGAGACTCAGGGTTACGCCTTCTGCCTTGGTGAGTATATGAAGCCTGGCTTCGACAACTGGATGCTTATGCTTTATGCTACAAATTCGCAGTATCCCGACGGCTATGGTGATATGTTTACAACGGAGTTCCTTGTAGAGACTGGTGGCTCACGCACATCGTTCCCAACGGGTACATACAACGTATCGCTCGATGTTGCTGACCATACAATGTTTACGGGCATTGTAAGCTACGCTGGTGCTATTCTCTTCACATGGTATGGCGACGTTACTCCCGACTTTGAGGGCTACTCAACCGAGACTGCTCCTATCACTGAGGGTACTGTGACCGTTGAGGATGCTGGCAATGGCAACTACCACTTCGTATTTGACCTTGTGGATGATGCTGGCAATAAGATTACTGGCGAGTGGACTGGTAAGGTGACTGCTGATGATATCAGCGATCAGGTCTCTGGCTCGGCACTTGCTGCACCCAAGGCTCTTGCTCTTCGCAAGTAGTAGGGTATACCTAAAAAAATAGGGGTTGTCCATTGGACAGCCCCTATTTCTATTTAATAATCTCGAGTAACTTCGTTATGTTGTCTATAATCCAGTCGGCTTTGGCCTCTGCGAGCTCCTCGTGTGTGGCATTACCGAAACTTACGCCCACAGCCCTTATCTCTGCGTTATGTGCCATGGCTATGTCTACGGGCATATCGCCCACCATAATCGCCTCTGAGGGCTCTATTTTAAGCTCTGCGAGGGTCTTTAGCGCTGGCTCG
>JAFZGE010000059.1 GCA_017555545.1 Alistipes sp. | reverse complement strand
CGTGGAAAATTAACTGAATGATTGCATCTCTATAAGGTGCGCATAAATACCACCCTTTTCGAGGAGTTCGTGGTGTGTACCCTCCTCTGCTACGCGACCCTGGTCAATGACGTAGATGCGATCAGCATTGTAGATGGTGCTGAGGCGGTGTGCGATGACGATGGATGTACGACCCTTGAGAAGGTTAGTGAGTGCATCCTGCACAAGCTTCTCGCTCTCGGTGTCGAGGGCTGATGTCGCCTCATCGAGGATGAGAATCTCAGGGTTCTTAAGGACGGCACGTGCGATGCTGAGACGCTGGCGCTGACCACCAGAGAGCTTAGTACCGCGATCACCAATATTTGTGTCGTAACCATCGGATGCCTCGGTGATGAAGCCGTGGGCATTGGCCACCTTACAAGCGTTGATAACCTCATCGTGTGTAGCTGTGGGGCGACCCATAAGGATATTACCCTCAATAGAGTCGTTGAAGAGCACTGTCTCCTGAGATACGATACTCATCTTGCTGCGTAGAGACTCCTGAGTATAGTCTTTAATAGACTTACCATCGAAGAGTATATCGCCAGACTTAACATCGTAGAAACGGGGGATAAGCTCACTAAGAGTAGACTTACCACCACCCGATGGGCCTACAAGGGCTATTGTCTGACCCTTCTTGATTGTGATATTTACGTTGTTGATAACCTCGCGCTCGCCATCGTAAGAGAAGTGTACGTTACGAAGTTCGATAGACTCCTTGAGGCCATCAAACTCTACAGCATCCTCCTTATCCTTAACCTCAGACTCTGCATCAATGATAGTAAAGATACGCTCACCCGCTGCAACACCCTGATTGATGTTTGCAAACTGGTCGATAAATGAGCGTAGAGGGCGTGTAATCTGTGAGAAGGCTGCGATGAAGGCAATGAAGCCTGCACCATTGATCAAACCCTTAGCCTCGAGAGTACCACCAAAAACAAGTATGATGGCAACAGCTGTAATACCCAAGAACTCACTCATGGGTGATGCAAGCTGCTGACGCTTAGCCATGCTGATGACAAGCTCCGAGAAGTGCTTGTTTATACCCTTGAACTTATTGATAATAAACTTTGTAGCGTTATAACCCTTGACAATCTTCATGCCCGAGAGCGACTCATCGAGCATAGATACCATATCTGCCATACGCTCCTGACTGCGCTTTGCGGGGTGGCGCAACTTCTTAACAATGCGGCCAATGATAAGACCTACAATGGGTAGGAATATGATTGCGAAGAGTGACAACTCCCATGAGATACCGATCATAAGTGCAAGATAGCCTACAATGAGGAAGGGGTCACGGAAGGCAACCTGCAAGGTGTTGGTAATGCAATACTGCACAACCATAACATCCTGCGTAATCTTAGACATAATATCACCCTTACGCTGGTCACTGAAGAAGCCTACGTTCATCTCTAAGACGCGTGAATACATCTCATCACGCATACGCTGGATAGTGTTCACACGCAAGCGCTCAACAGTCATAGCCGAGGCATAGCGGAAGAGGTTGCTGAAGAGGTTCATGCAGACAGTTACGACGCCCAACAAAATCATGAAGCGCACCTTGTCTATCTCGCCAGCACCAAATGTAACACCATAGAAGTAGCAAAGAATATTAGAAAAACCCTCCTCGGTAAACTCTACACCAGGAAATGCGGTGATGGCAACCAAACTACCACCACTATTGAACATGGTAGTGAGGATGGGGATGATCATCGCATAGTTGAAGGTGTTGAACAGAGCATGCAACGCCGCGAAGATGAAATATGGTATAGTATATCGACTCAAGGGCTTGGCAAAGTTCAAGAGTCGCAAATATGTCTTAAACATTTCGATACAGGTTACTTAGTTAATATATTTAAGTTGTATAACAAGAACTAATTTTAGGCGCACGCAGTTCGAAAGAGCGGAGTTTACTTAAGTGTAAATGAGCATCTTGAGAACAAGTGCAACGCCAAAGTAGTCTTGTTAGACAGCTTATAACATACCCTCTTTTGCGTACTCCTTGATAGATGCCTCGAAGTGCTTGATGGTATCCTCCATATTCATAAAGGACTTACCACCCGCAGCATTCTTGTGGCCACCACCATTGAAGTAGCGCTGAGCAAAGATGTTTACGTCGATATCACCACGCGAGCGCAACGATACACGGATAAAGTCGGTATGCTCAGTAAACATCGCCGACACCTTCATCTTCTTAATCTGAAGCGGGTAGTTTACGAAGCCCTCGGAGTCACCCTGTTGGAACCAGAAGCGACGCATCTCATCCTCCGTAAGCGACATATGTGTCACGGTGCCATTATGGAAGATCTTCATCTTGCGGTTGATGACATAACCAAACAAGCGGGCACGACCCTCGGTGAATGAATTATATACATTATTATGGATCTCGGGGATTGATATACCCTTGGATGCAAGCACCGAAACCATACGAAACACGTCGGGCGTAACACTCGAGAAGGCGAAGTTACCCGTATCGGTCATCATACCAACAAAGATGTTAATCGCCATATCCTTCGAGATGCTCTCAGCACCAAACATAGCCTCGACAAGAAGTGCCACCATATAACATGTGCTCGACGCCTCGGGATAAGATATCAAAAGATCGAAATCCTCCACGGGGTTGAGGTGGTGGTCAATCAAGATACGCTTAGCATGCTTGTTCTCCGCAATGAGGTCACTAAGACCATCGAGACGTGACATGGTGTGGAAGTCGAGGCAGAAGATGAGGTCGGCATTGCGCACAGCCTCCGTAGCACGACCCTCACTATCGTTCTTATAGATTACCATATCGCCACAACCAGGCATGAACTCGAGGTAGTAGGGGAATCTATTGGGAAGGATACATGTTACATCGTGACCATGACGCTTAAGCACCTCTGCCCAGGCCAGTGATGAACCAATGGCATCACCATCAGGATTTGTGTGCGCGAGGATAACTACACGTTGTGGCTGCTCTATATAGTCACGAAGCTGCTCTATCTTATTTCTTGCTATCTGCATAGACATTTGTATGTTAATTTCGCAAATATACTAAAAATTACTCTAATATAATAATATAGAGTACAAAATAAGAGGTTAGTATCACTTTTCGCAACCAATGTGCGATAAGTATCAACAGGGTCTTATATTTAGATTATAGTCTTTTTGTCTATTGGGATAGTAGTGACTATTTTCAGAGTTTGGCTTTTG
>JAFZGE010000058.1 GCA_017555545.1 Alistipes sp. | reverse complement strand
GTTTGTACGATGTGAATGACAAGGGATTAACGCCTTGCGATTACTCGTTTCTTTATTCATCCGAAGTGTTGTTTGAGTCGTGGAAAGACAATCCGGAGAAGTATGAAGAACAACGCGAGATGTACGACTATTATCCATTCTCTTATGAGTATGAGATGGCGCCATACACCTTGTGGGACAACAAGAGGCTTATTCGCAATATGTGGGAGGTAACCGATTGGAGCCAAAATCTAATACGCATCATCATCCGCGACCATGAGATAGTCTATTTTGACGCCTGGAGTTGGTAGCACATATATTTATGTAAGATTAAGGTATATTAAATATTTTTTGTATCTTTGCGCCCGAATTTAATAAGAAGAGATTATGGCAGGAAGTAACTTTGTCGATTACGTTAAGATTTTTGCACGCTCAGGTCACGGTGGTGCTGGCTCATGCCACTTCCGTCGTGAGAAGTTCGTAGCCTTCGGTGGCCCCGATGGCGGTGATGGCGGTAAGGGCGGTAGCATCATTCTTCAGGGCGACAGCCAGTATTGGACACTTATCCACCTCAAATATAAGCGCCACCAGTTTGCTGAGGATGGCGAGAATGGTCATGGCGCACGCTCTACAGGTGCTGACGCCAAGGACATCATCATCCCCGTACCCCTCGGTACTGTAGCAAAGCGCGTATTCACCGACGAGGAGACGGGTGAGACATATACTGAGGTTGTTGGTGAGGTTACTGAGCACGGCGAGCAGCTCGTATTGCTCAAGGGTGGCCGTGGCGGTCTTGGCAACTGGCACTTCCGCACAGCAACAAACCAGACTCCCCGCTACGCACAGCCTGGCGAGGAGGGCGAGGAGGGTGCATTCATCCTCGAGCTCAAGGTGCTTGCCGATGTAGGTCTTGTGGGCTTCCCCAACGCGGGTAAGTCGACACTCCTCTCTGTAGTCTCTGCTGCAAAGCCAAAGATTGCCAACTACGCCTTTACAACGCTTGAGCCTAACCTCGGCATCGTATCGGTGCGTGACGACCACTCGTTCGTCATGGCCGACATCCCGGGTATCATCGAGGGTGCACACGAGGGTCGCGGTCTCGGAACACGCTTCTTGCGCCATATCGAGCGTAACTCAGTATTACTCTTCATGATTCCTGCCGATAGCGATGACATCGCTGCCGACTACGACATCTTGTTAGGCGAGCTCACGCAGTACAACCCCGAGTTGTTGGACAAGGAGCGCTTCTTGGCTATCACAAAGTGCGACATGCTTGATGATGAGCTCATCGAGCAGATGAAGGCACACTTGCCCGAGGGCATCGAGTCTATCTTTATCTCTTCAGTTGCGAACATGAACATCACGCAATTGAAGGATATGCTCTGGCGAGCACTCACAAAGTAGAACAATCCATAATAATATAAGTGCGCAAAGGCGGCTGTCCACATGTGGCGGTCGCCTTTGTTATTGTATAATTCGGAAATTTGATATACCTTTGTGCGTATTTTTGCATTTAACTAAAATCAAATAGACTTTATGAAGAAGATTTTTTCAATTTTGTTCTTGGCGGCACTCGTTATGGTGGCGTGCGAGAATGGCAGCGAGGAGAACAATGCTAAGCCTAGCATCACCATCACCTCGGGCGATGTTGTAGAGTTCAGCGGCGAGGGTGGCGTGGCAGAGATCACCTACACACTTGCAAACGGCACAGACACTAAGGTTAACGTTAGCGAGTCTGCAGCATGGCTCTCAGCAGAGCAGTCTGGCGACGTTATTAAGCTCACAGCAAAGGCTAACGACACAGCTGAGGCACGCGAGACTGTCGTAACCCTCCGCTATAGCACAGCAACTGCAAAGGTTACTGTTAAGCAGGCAGGTAGCGAGTATGACGTAGTATTCGAGGCTAAGCGCTTCGAGGGTATCTACTTCGGTACTGAGTACTCAGCAATGCACAACTACTACATCATCCTCTCAGACAAGGGTGTTAACACAGATGCTTCGGCACGCGCAAACAGCACATACTACTACTTCGATATGTACCGCAACATCAAGGCTGATGAGATGAACCCCGTTCTCCCTGAGGGCGAGTACACATTCGACGCTACAAACAGCTACGCAGATAAGACTTTCTCTGAGGAGAGCAGCTGGTATGGCGTAACTGGCGCTGATGGCAAGTTCACAAAGTCTGGTTCATTCAAGAGCGCAACTGTCGTTGTAAAGAATGGCAAGTTCACCGCTAACATCGAGATGGAGGATGGCACAAAGCACTTCGTATCATACGAGGGCGAGCTCGTTGCTACAACACACCTCTCAACATTTACCGAGGACACAGAGTTCGCAGTTGAGGGCGCTGAAGTTACTGCAACATGCTATGGCGACACATACGAGAAGGGTCAGCAGACATGGTTCATCGAGGCTGTTCATGGTAACGACTACTTCTGCGTAGAGGTTATGGCACCATCAGCAACAGAGTTCGCTGGCATCTACTCAGCACTCGCTGCTTCGGGTGTTACCGACTATGCGAACAAGTTCATCCCAGGTTTGATTGGCGAGGGCTTGGTTGGTACATGGTATGCAAAGCTCACAAACGGAGTTATCAAGGGTGACGTTATGGCACCTATGGTTGAGGGCATGATCCAGATTGTAAACGATGGCGGCGCAATCACCATCAACTACAGCTGCAAGGATGATGCTGGCAACAACATCACCGGCTCAGTTAAGGGCAACCTTAAGTAATCGAATAACTGACTCGCGCGCTATATAAATATGGTGCGCGAGTTGTTTTTTTTGAAAAAATGTCTTACTTTTGTACTTTGTAAAGACTTTTTTATTCGAGACATAAACTATAAACACTAAAAAATAACCATTTATGAAACTAAAGAATTTATTCTACTTGTTGCTTGCTATGCCTTTGGCATTCGCAGCATGTAACGAGCCCGTTGACGAGCCTGTTAACCCCCAGCCCGGCGACGAGACTAAGACTAAGTTGACTCTTACGTCTGATGCTACTATGGACTTCGCAGCTATTGGTGGCGAGGGTGTTATCACTTACACTTTGGAGAACGCAGTTGAGGGCACTAACCTCGAGGCTACATGCGAGGCAGACTGGGTATTGAACCTTACTGCTGATGAGACTGTAACTTTCGCTGTTGCTGAGAACGAGGCTACTGAGGCTCGTGAGACTAAGGTTAAGGTTGCTTATGGTGAGCTCTCATTCGAGGTTGCTGTAAAGCAGGCAGGCAAGCAGGAGGCTCC
>JAFZGE010000057.1 GCA_017555545.1 Alistipes sp. | reverse complement strand
GGAGTTGGTAGCCGTTTTGAAGGGCTCAACATCGATCATGTTCACTGAGACTGGTAAGGCACCTGCGCAGCTCATCAAGGAGTTCCGCAAGAAGAACGATAAGCCCATTTTGAAGGCTGCTTACGTTGAGGGTTGCACTTACGTTGGTGACAATCAGCTCGACACTCTTTGCAACATCAAGAGCCGCGAGGAGCTTATCGGCGATATCGTATTGCTCTTGCAGTCACCTGCAAAGAACGTTATTTCTGCTTTGCAGTCAAATGCAGGTCAGAAGATCGCGGGTCTCGTAAAGGCCCTCGAGGAGAGAAACAATTAATTTACAAGAACAAAAAACAAAATTTAATAAAATTACACTACTATGGCAGATGTAAAGGTATTGGCAGAAGAGTTGGTAAACTTGACTGTTAAGGAGGTAAACGAGTTGGCTACTATCCTCAAGGAGGAGTACGGTATTGAGCCCGCTGCTGCAGCTGTTGCAGTTGCTGCTGCTCCCGCAGCTGGTGAGGCTGCTCCTGCAGAGAAGTCTACTTTCGACGTAATCTTGAAGAGCGCTGGTCAGGCAAAGCTCCAGGTTATCAAGGTTGTTAAGGAGGTTGCTGGCTTGTCTTTGGGTGACGCTAAGGCTATCGTTGACGCTGCTCCTAAGGCTATCAAGGAGGGTATCTCTAAGGAGGAGGCTGAGTCAATCAAGTCAGCTCTCGAGGAGGCTGGTGCAGAGGTTGAGCTTAAGTAATTTTAGCAAAAACTCACATCATTTAAGGTGTAGGGCTTACCTTGGTAAGCTCTATGCCTTTTGTGGTCTAATATTCTGGAGTGCAAATAAAGGCTGTGCCAGGGTATTGGAATATTGAATGCTCTCGTTGTGTACTTAATTGACACAGAGAGCATTAGTGGGATAAACAACTCCCACATTTTATCGGCTTATGCCCATGTCGTTGCTCCTTGGTGCTAGCGAGACGGATGTTGTGTCGTCTTGCCGTGATGTTAGGGGAGTGGGTGGTCAAACGCCTCATATGAGTCCCGCCTTAGGAGTGGGGAGGTATGAGTAAAACGGCGGTTGAAGGGTTTGCCTATCGGGCGGGTCTGGAGATGTCGAGAAGCGATTGACCGAACGATGAGTACCGTGATGTCTAACGGTCGGTGATAGGTCTCTAGAAATGTAAAATTTCACTTAAACACTTGGATTATATGTCCACTACACAACAACAGCGTATAAGCTTTTCTACCATCAAGAACAGGGTTCCATATCCTGACTTGTTGGAGATTCAGCTTAAGTCATTCCGTGATTTCTTCCAGCTTGACACCATGGCCGAGAATCGTAAGAACGAGGGCCTCTTCAAGGTGTTCAACGAGAATTTCCCAATCACAGATACCAGAAACAACTTTGTTCTGGAGTTTATCGATTACTATATTGATCAGCCCCGCTACACTATCGAGGAGTGTTTGGAGCGTGGTTTGACATATAGTGTGCCCCTTAAGGCGAAGCTTAAGCTCTACTGTACAGACACCGAGCACGAGGATTTCGACGAGGTTGTACAGGATGTTTACTTCGGTCTTATCCCCTACATGACAGAGCGCGGTACCTTCATCTTCAACGGTGCTGAGCGCGTTGTCGTTTCACAGCTTCACCGTTCACCTGGCGTATTCTTCGGCCAGAGCATGCACACTAACGGTACAAAGCTCTACTCTGCACGTATCATCCCATTCAAGGGTTCTTGGATTGAGTTTGCTACCGACATCAACAATGTCATGTACGCTTACATCGATCGTAAGAAGAAGTTGCCCGTAACAACATTGTTGCGTGCTATCGGTTTCGAGACCGATCAGCAGATTTTGGAGATCTTCGACTTGGCTGACGAGGTGAAGGTTACCAAGGCAAACCTTAAGAAGAACGTAGGTCGTAAGCTTGCGGCACGTGTTCTTTCGACATGGGTTGAGGACTTCGTAGATGAGGATACAGGTGAGGTT
>JAFZGE010000006.1 GCA_017555545.1 Alistipes sp. | reverse complement strand
GTGTCCTGTCTCCTTGAACATGCGGTCAAGGACATCGTGCATCTTCTCCCAAATAGCATAGCCATAGGGCTTGATTACCATACAGCCGCGCACTGCTGAGTTCTCAGCAAGACCAGCCTTGAGTACCAAATCGTTATACCACTGCGAGTAGTTCTCGTCGCTCTTGGTCAAATCTTTTAGTTCAACTGCCATTATTCTATATTTTTTTGTTTATTTGCTTCGTACCTATATAAAAAAGCATAATGCGCGACAAAGGTAATAACAATTTACCATATGTCGCACACATTTTTAAATTATTTTACGCTTCTGCACGCTATTTTCGCTTAGTAAGTTCCTCAATGACCTCTGCTGCCATGTCGTAGTCGTAGCCCAGACCGAGGGCATAGCGCAGTAGTTTTCCGCGCAACTCATAGTCGTTCGCGGCCTTCACGGTGCGCAGCTTCTTTTCGAGTTTCTCCTGCAAACGCTCCGCCATGCTATCATCCTGTAAGACCTCTGCCAGCACCGCGCTAATAGTCTCGCGCTCAACACCCTTCATGCGCAACTGCATTGCAATTTTTCGCTCTCCCCAACCTGCCAGGCGGCTCTTTTCGCGGGCATATGCCTCGGCATAGCGGCGGTTGTCTATGTAGCGGTCGGCGATGAGTTTCTCGAGCACACCGCGCTGCTCCGCCTCGGACACACCCCATGTGCGCATAAGGCGCAGAGCATCGCCCGTGCTCTTCTCGCTACGCGCAGCAAGACGCATCAACGACTGTAGTGCCTGCTGTGCCGTCTTTGTCTTGCGCTCACGCGGCTGTGGCGTCATCTCGCTATCGAACTCACCCTTGCGCATATCATTCTTGGTTTTCCTCTAAAGTCCTCTCTTACAACAATATCTGCATAGCCCTCGCGCTCCAACATCGCCACCATCTCCTCTACCAACGACTCATAAATCTCGAAGTAGAGACAGCCATCGGGCTTAAGCATCTTACGACCAGTTTGCGCTATGGCGCGGTAGAAAATAAGGGGGTCGCTATCCTCGACAAAGAGCGCCAAATCGGGTTCGTGCTCCAAGACATTGGGTCGCATAAGAGCCCTGTCACTATCGGGGATATATGGCGGATTTGAGACTATTACGTCGAACGCAACACCCTCAAAATGAGTGCTAAAATCAGCGAGGGCATCACCCTCAACAAAGCGCACATCGGGGGCATACTCCGCACCATTCTCGCGAGCTATGGCGAGAGCATCCTCGGATATATCCATTGCCCACACCTCGCTTCGTGGCACCATGCGCTTGAGCGCTATAGCGATACAGCCACTACCCGTGCAGACATCAAGGATATGAGCACCCTCCTTTGCTTCGCGCGCCACCCAGTCAACGAGCTCCTCGGTCTCGGGGCGAGGGATAAGCACACCCTCCCTTACCGTAAGCTCCATATCCGCAAAGTCGGCCTTGCCTACGATATACTGAACGGGGCGCCACGAGCGCAACTCATTAAAAACAGTCTCTAAATCGGGGATTTCCAACTCCACGTTGGGCTCTATAAGGAGGTCGTTACGCGAGATACCTCCCTTGGCAAGGAGTATCATCTCGGCAATCTGTCGCGCCTCAACATCGGGATAGCACTCGCTGGCTACTGCCACGAGGCTCAAAAATATCTCTCTGCGTGTTGCCATCTACAACTGCAATTTAAGGTCGGCAAGTGCCACAGCCGCCATCGCCTCAACCACCACAGCGGCACGGCGTGCAATGCAGGCATCGTGGCGACCACCAATAGTTAGTGGCTTAACCTCGCCAGCAACAAAATCGAAGGTCATCTGCTCCTTGGCGATGCTGGGTGTGGGCTTAATAGCCACACGAACAACGATGTCGTTGCCATTTGCAATGCCACCATTTATACCACCTTCGTTATTTGAATAAGTCGAACCCGACTCGCTTATAATCATATCGTTACGCTCCGAGCCGCGCTTGCGTACCGACTCGAAGCCATCGCCAAACTCAACGCCCTTAACCGCAGGAATTGAGAAGAGCAGGTGCGCCATAACGCTCTCAACAGAGTCGAAGAATGGCTCACCCAAGGGCTCACGGATGCCCTTAATACGACACTCGACAACGCCACCAACAGAGTCGCCATCAGCCTGAGCACGGCTAATAATATCTTCAAATTTAGACTCATCACGCTCGCCACCAACCTCAACAAGGCGCGTCTCAAACTCCACACCCGAGAGCAAAGCCTTGGCCACGACACCCGCAGCAACAAGCGCCACGGTCATGCGACCCGAAGCCATACCTCCGCCAGCAATGTCACACTCCTCGCCATACTTGCGCAACTGCACCAAATCGGCATGCGAGGGGCGGGGCTGACGGCGCAAGTGGTCATAGTCGCGACTGCGTATATTGCTATTGCTAAAGCTAATACGCAGCATATCTCCCGTTGTGCAACCATCGGCATCGAGACCCTCAATCGTTGGCACATCGGCCTCGTGGCGAGGGGTCTCACCACAGCGACTGGGACGGCGACGGTCGATGTCCTCCATAAAGGCCTCAATGGGCAACGCAACACCCGCAGGCACGCCATCAACGAGCACACCCACCTCGGCTGCATGCGATGCACCAAATATGGTTATTTTGAATCTATTTCCGAAGCTATTATTCACAGCTTATTCCTTTGTTTTAAGCATTTCGAGGTCGTCAAAGAATGAGGGATAGCTCTTAGCTACGCACTCGCGGTTGCGGATAGAGACCTCATCCTCGATACGCAATGCAGTAATTGCCAACGACATAGCGATACGATGATCATCGTGTGAATCTACCTCCGCAGCGTGGGGCTTACCACCCACAACGCGCATTATATTCTCCTCGTAGTCGAGCTCAATCTCGATGCCAAGTTTGCGATACTCCTCTCTGAGCACCTCGCCACGGTCGCTCTCCTTGCCACGCAAGCGCTCGATGCCACGAATGGTAGATACACCATCGGCAGCAGCAGCCAACGCCACAAGCGCAGGGAACAGGTCGGGAGAGTTAGTTGCATCGAACGTAAATGCCTCCAAGGGGCGGTGCGACACGGTGATTGCCCCCTCCTCGATAATGATTGAGGCACCCGCGCGCTCCAAAGCACGGCAGACCAACGTATCGGCCTGGCGCGACAAAGTAGAGATGTTACGCACGGTAACCTCACCTGCAATAGCGGCAGCAACCATGATAAATGCCGCAGCACTCCAGTCGCTCTCAATAGTATAGTCTACAGGTTTAAGCTCCTGATTTCCTTCGATATAGAATTCTGAATAGTCGCCCTCGTTATGCATAATCTCAACACCGAAGCGCTCCAAGGTCTCGAGCGTCATGTCGATATATGGCGTAGAGACAGCGTCGCGCACCTCGATTGTGGTATCACTCTTGGCACAAGGCAGAGCGATGAGCAAGCCTGTGATAAACTGCGAAGAGATGCTGCCATCGACAACTACCCTACCACCCTTAATGGGGCCACACACCTCGATGGGTAGTCTGCCGCCACCATCGCGCACCTCAACGCCTAGAGTACGCAACGGCTCGACCATCATCGCCATGGGTCGGTGACGGAGTGTTCCCTCACCCTCGATACGCATAGCCTCGCCACCGAGTGCAGCGATGGGCGTAAAAAGGCGTGCCGCAAGTCCCGACTCACCAACATTTAGTGTTGCAGTTGTGGGATTGAGGCCACCATCTATGATAAGTGTATTGTCATCCTTGATTTCGACACGCGCACCGAGCGTTCTGATAGCCTCGATGGCTGAACGCGTGTCACGGCATAGCTCTATGCCACGAAGTGTTGTGCGTCCTGAGGCAAGGAGTGCCGCAGCCAACGCACGCTGTGCATAACTCTTTGAGCATGGGGGTACTACCTCGCCATGCAATCTATTCCCTAACGGAACCGTACAATCATCCATATATTATATAGTGTAGCTTAATACCTACTCCTGGTCATCATCACTCTCCGCAGCGGCAGATGTTACACCCATATGGCGGAGTGCCTCCTCGCGCTCACGCTCCTCCTTCTCGCGCATCTGGCGACGCATCTGTGGCGAGTTACGAAGCTCAAAGTTGCTACCGAGGTATACCTTACGCACCATCTCATCGTTTGCCAAGTCCTCAGCCGTACCCGCCTTAAGAATCTTACCCTCATAGAGGAGGTATGTGCGGTCGGTAATGGCGAGGGTCTCATCGACGTTGTGGTCGGTGATGATAACGCCAATGTTCTTATCCTTGAGCGTACCCACGATGTTCTGGATATCCTCAACAGCGATGGGGTCTACGCCCGCAAATGGCTCATCCAAGAGGATGAACGAGGGGTTAATGGCCACGGCACGTGCAATCTCTGTACGGCGGCGCTCACCACCCGAAAGCTGATTACCATAGCTGCGGCGCACCTTCTGCAAGCGGAACTCCTCGATAAGTTGCTCGACGCGCTCACGCTGGTACTGACGCGAATAGTTGGTCATCTCCAACACGGCGCGAAGGTTATCCTCAACTGTAAGGTGACGGAAAACAGAGGCCTCCTGTGCGAGGTAGCCCACGCCCATCTGCGCACGGCGATAGACGGGGAGCTTTGTGATATCCGTAACCTTGCCGTCGTTATCCTCAAGGTAGATGCTACCCTCGTTGGGCTTGATAAGACCCACGATCATATAGAAGGTAGTTGTCTTGCCCGCACCATTAGGGCCGAGTAGTCCGACAATCTCTCCCTGGTTAACATCGATGGTGACATGATTCACGACGGTGCGTGATTTATAGGATTTTACCAGCTCACTTGTGAAAAGTCTCATTGGCTATTGCATTTTTTTTGTAACTTTTTTGCAAAGTTATCACTATTTTTCAAAAAAATATAGTATATTTGGGTAAAATTTTTAGAGAAAATTTATGGACACCGAACAAAGCGTATTATTACACGATAAATTACGTGAGTATTTTGGATTTTCATCGTTCAAGGGTAACCAGGAGGCAGTCATTCAAAATGTGCTCTCTGGCAAGGACACCTTCGTGCTTATGCCGACAGGTGGTGGCAAGTCTTTGTGCTACCAGTTGCCTGCCCTTATAATGGATGGTGTGGCTATCGTCATATCCCCCCTCATCGCCCTGATGAAGAATCAGGTCGATGCGATGCGTACCTTCTCTACCGAGTCGGGCATAGCACACTTCCTTAACTCATCGCTCAATAAGTCGGCCATAGCACAGGTGCGTCAGGATGTCCTTGACGGCCGCACCAAGTTGCTATACTTTGCCCCCGAGTCGCTGACCAAGGAGGATAACATCGCTTTCCTACGCAAGATCAAGATATCGTTCTACGCCATAGATGAGGCTCACTGTATCTCGGAGTGGGGTCACGACTTCCGCCCTGAGTACCGCCGCATCCGTCCTATCATCAATGACATTGGTCAGGCACCTCTCATCGCCCTCACAGCTACGGCAACACCCAAGGTGCAGATGGATATTCAGAAGAACCTCGGCATGACCGATGCTACGGTATTCCGTTCATCGTTTAACCGTGCCAACCTATACTACGAATTGCGCCCCAAGCAAAACGTAGACCACGACATCATCCGCTTCATCAAGCAGAACGACGGCAAGAGCGGTATCATCTACTGCCTCAGCCGCAAGAAGGTGGAGGAGCTCGCTGAGTT
>JAFZGE010000056.1 GCA_017555545.1 Alistipes sp. | reverse complement strand
CACACTCCCTCTCCTATCTCTCTACTCTCTTTCTCCGCTCTCTGCACCGGGGTGGGGTGTGGCCTGTAGCGTATCGCTAACCCTTTACATACTTGCGTATGCGCTCCTCGATTGCGTGTAGCTCCTCTACATCTTCATCACCGAGTGCTGAGCCCTGCTCCGTGGTTAGTGCGATTATAGAGTATCGCAATGCTGCCATGGCAATACGATCCTGCATGTCGAACTTCGGAATCTTTGAGTACTCCGTAATCTTCTCGTTCAGGCGTTTTGCCGCTACGCGATATAGCTCCTCCTTTGCTGCGTCGATGGTCATCGGGTAGCTCTTGCCAGCTATTGATATGTTAACTTTTATCTTACCTTCAGCCATCGTCGTTAATTATTATCCTCTTCGTGTTTTATGGCGGCTATGCAGCGGTCAACCTCCCGCAATAAATTGTTGACACGCTGTCGTGCACGCTCGACATTGCCATTTTCGCCACTCATTACGGCGCTTAGTTCTGCACTTTTGAGGCGTGTGTCGAGGTCGCGAACCTTCTCTTCGAGGCGTCGCTTCTCGCCCTGTAGCCTGTCGCGCTCCTTGGCCAATGCACGGCACTCGGCAGCAATACGGCTGTGGTCAGCAATAAGCTTTTCCACCTCGTCACGTAGTCTCTTTATGATCTCCTTCTCTGCCATTAATGTGCAATGTCGCTTTTGTGCAACGGTTTTATTGCCCAAAGATAATATTTTTTGGGCTAAAAACCAAATTTTACGCTATTTTTTTCGAGCCCCAGCCTACTGTACAAGCTCGGCGTAGAGGTCATAGTCCTCGCAGTCTGTGATCGCCACATTGTAGAAGCGACCACGCATGAGACGCTTGCCAAAGCTCTCAATAATGAGCTCCTGGTCAACCTCAGGTGAGTCATACTCCGAGCGACCAATGTAGAAGTCGCCCTCCTTGCGGTCGATGATGACACGCATGGTCTGACCTACGCGGCGTGCGTTGTTCTCCAACGATACGCGCTCCTGAAGGCGCATGATGCGGTCTACGCGCTCCTGCTTAACCTCTTCAGGTACATCGTCCTTAAGGCGTGTGGCAGAGTATGTGCCCTCCTCCTCCGAGTAGGGGAAGACGCCGAGGCGGTCGAACTTCGTGTCGCGCACAAACTCCATCAACTCTGCGAAGTCCTCCTCAGTCTCACCAGGGTAGCCAACAAGCAATGTGGTGCGTAGTGCGATGTCGGGAATTGAGGCACGGAGCTTCTCGATTAGGCGCAAAGCGTCAGCCTTGGTGTGGCGGCGCTTCATGAGCGTGAGCTGATTGTCCGAGATGTGCTGGAAGGGGATGTCGAGGTAGCGACAAATCTTCTTCTGGCGTGCCATAACCTCGATAACCTCATCGGGGAAGTCGGTGGGGTAGGCGTAGTGAAGGCGTATCCACTCTAACTTCTCGATAGCGCATAAGCGCTCCAACAACTCGCCAAGCTTACGCTCGCCGTAGATGTCGACGCCGTAGTATGTCGTATCCTGCGCGATGACCATAATCTCGCGTACGCCCTTTGCTACGAGAGCCTCAGCCTCGGCGATGAGCGCCTCCATGGGCACCGACTTGTGGCGACCACGGATAAGGGGGATGGCGCAGTAGCCACACATCCAGTTACAACCCTCCGAAATCTTGAGGTAGGCGTAGTGCGAAGGTGTCGAGAGCTCACGTTTTGTCTCGTTCTCGTTGCGATACTTCGCTCCGAGACGCTCTACGATGCCAGCCCAGTCGTTAACACCGAAGAAGTCATCAACCTCGGGGAGCTCGGGGCGTAGCTCATCGGCATAGCGCTGCGATAGGCAGCCAACCACGAAGAGCACCTCAATCTTTCCTGCCGTCTTAAGTTCTGCGGCGCGGAGGATGGTGTCGATAGACTCCTGCTTGGCGTCGCCAATGAAGCCACAAGTGTTGATTACAACGACATCTGCATCGGTGCGATCGCTGTCGAAAACGATGGTGTAGCCATACTCGTGCAACTGCGCTGCAAGGTGCTCCGAATCCACGGTGTTCTTTGAGCAACCTAGGGTTATAATGTTGATTTTCTTCATAATACAGGACTATTTAGCGTCACCAAACATGGCGCGTACAAACTCCTTGCGGTCGAACATCTTGAGCTGGTCGATGCCCTCACCAATGCCGATATAGCGTACGGGGATGTGGAACTTATCGCTGATGCCGATAACCACGCCACCCTTAGCTGTGCCATCGAGTTTGGTGATGGTGAGTGATGTAACCTGTGTAGCCTCTGTAAACTGCTTAGCCTGCTCAAAGGCGTTCTGACCTGTAGAGCCATCGAGTACGAGCATAACGTCGTGTGGAGCATCGGGGATGACCTTAGACATTACGTTACGAATCTTCGTAAGCTCCTTCATTAGACCCACCTTGTTGTGGAGGCGACCAGCGGTGTCGATAAGCACCACGTCGGCGTTGTTTGCTACAGCCGAGCGGAGTGTGTCGTATGCCACAGATGCGGGGTCTGAGCCCATCTCCTGGCGTACCATCGTAGCACCAGCACGCTCTGCCCATACGGCGAGCTGGTCGATAGCAGCGGCACGGAACGTATCGGCAGCACCGATATATACCTTGCGACCTGCCTTTGTGAGCTGCGCTGCGAGCTTACCGATAGTGGTTGTCTTACCTGCGCCATTCACGCCCACAACCATGAGCACGAAAGGAGTGCCCTCCTTAACCTCGATGCCGAAGTCCTCGGTAGAGCGGTGTGACTCCTCCATGAGTTGTGCAATCTCATCGCGGAGGATGTGCTGCAACTCCTCGGTATTGAGGTACTTATCGCGTGCTACGCGCTCCTCGATGCGCTTGATAATCTTAACGGTGGTATCTACGCCCACGTCCGATGTGATGAGCACCTCCTCGAGGTCATCAAGGACATCTGCGTCGACTGTTGTGCGACCTGCAATGGCACGCTTAAGCTTGCCGAAGAAGCCCTCCTTGGTCTTCTCGAGACCCGCCTCAAGCTCTTTGCGCTCTACCTCTGCCTGAGCCTGAGCCTGCTGCTCCTCCTCGCGAGCAATGGCCTGCTGCTCCTCTGTGGTTACGGGAGCAACATCTGCTGTTGTCTCCTCTACCTTCTTCTTTTTGAATAGATCAAAAAATCCCATAGTATAAAATCGTTTATTTCTTATTTATTCGTTGTAAATCAAATATTTGCGGCGTTGCTCCTTGAACTTTGCAACATCCTCAGCCCAGCAAGCCTCAATCTCCTCGGCGCTGTAGCCGCTCATAATCATCTCGCGCACGTAGCCTACACCGATAAGCTTCTCGAACATCTGTGTGAAGAATTTTTCTTCCAGGCCGAGGTTGTGGTACGCCCTAACAATATAGGATAGGTCGATACCCTCACTCCATATCGCCTCGTTGGGGAGTGTGCGTAGGTCTTCGCCATAGCAGAGCTTGCCCATGTGGGGTGGTGTTGCCGACCCTGCATTAGGCGCGGGGGTAAACTCAAAGTCGTAGCCCTTGAGGTCGGGGTGACCATAGAGCTCGAAGGGGGCATCTGTGCCTCGACCCATGCTCAGCACCGTACCCTCGAAGAGGCAGGTGGTGGGGTAGAGGTAGATGGAGTGCTGCGTAGGCAGGTTGGGTGATGGCGCGATGGGGAGTGTGTAGTGCGTAGTGTGGTCATAGTTCTGGCACTTCACAACGGTGAGTTTCGCGGGCTTTGCCCACCCCTCACCTATAGCCATCGTAGCAATCTCGCCCATGGTCATGCCATGAACGACGGGTATGGGCAACCATCCCACGCCCGATTTATACTTCATGTCGAGAATAGGACCATCGACATAGTGGCCGTTGGGGTTGGGTCTGTCGAGCACGATAACTTCGCAGCCGAAGTCGGCACAAGCATCGACCATGCGGAGCATAGATATATAATAGGTATAGAAACGCAAACCTACGTCCTGCATATCCACAACAAGTACGTCAAATGAGCGCATCACCTCATCCGTGGGGCGCTTGGTGTTGCCGTTGTAGAGCGAGAGGATGCGTATGCCTGTCTTGCTATCCACTCCGTTCTCAACCTTTGCTCCAGCCTCTACAGCACCTCTAAAACCATGCTCGGGGGCGAAGATGCCGACGATGTTGATGCCCTCGCGGTGCATAACGTCGACAATGTGGCTCTCTGCGTCGTACATAGCCGTGTGGTTTGCCAACACCGTAACACGCCTATCACGCAATAGGGGCATGTAGGCAGCGGTATCTTGTGCTCCGACTATAACTTCGCGCGAAGGCTCTCGCACAGCGCCGTTATCGGGCGTTGCGGCGTGGCTGTTGCACGCAAAGAGCATGAGCGTGGCTAAGAGTATGTGTAGCGTTCGTAGCATTAGTACTGTAGAAGATACTCCTTAATAAAGTTATCCAGGTCGCCATCCATTACGGCGTCGACATTCGAGGTCTGGTATCCCGTGCGGTGATCCTTGACGCGGCGGTCATCGAAGACGTAGCTGCGTATCTGTGAGCCCCATTCGATGCGCTTCTTCGTAGCCTCCAACGCCTGTTGTGTCGCCATGCGCTTGTCCAGCTCGCGCTGGTAGAGCTTCGAGCGAAGGATGCGCATAGCATTCTCGCGGTTGTTGAGCTGTGAGCGTGTCTCCATGTTCTCGATGAGGAACTCCACGGGCTCGCCAGTCTCGGCATCCTTGCCGTGGTAGCGCAAGCGTACGGCAGTCTCCACCTTGTTGACATTCTGGCCTCCTGCACCACTCGAACGGAAGGTATCCCACTCGATGTCGGCAGGCGAGATGTTAATCTCGATGGTGTCATCCACGGCGGGCGAGATGAATACCGAGGCGAAGGTTGTCTGGCGTTTGTTATTGGCATTGAAGGGCGATAGACGCACCATGCGGTGCACACCACTCTCGCTGCGTAGGTAGCCGTAGGCATACTCGCCCTCGAACTCCAAGGTGCACGACTTGACGCCCACCTCTTCGCCAGCCTGGTAGTTCGCAACCTTCACGGTGTAGCCATGTGCCTCACCCCAGCGTGTGTACATGCGCATGAGCATCTGCGCCCAGTCGAGGGCCTCTGTGCCACCCGCACCAGCGTTGATATCCATGATGGCGCCGAGTTTATCCTCCTTGCCCGAGAGCATCTGCTTAAGCTCGAGCTTCTCGATGAGCTCCACAGCTGCGGCATACTGCGCCTCAGCCTCAGCCTCAGTAAGCACACCCTCGGCAACGAAGTCGGGCACGAGGTCGAGGTCGTCGACAGTGCGCACGGTAGCCTCATAGTCGTCGATGGCGGCCTTGATGTCGGCAACCTTCTTGAGCTGCTTGCGTGCCTCGTCGGGGTTGTCCCAGAAGTTGGGCTCCTCGGTGCGCTCCTGCTCGTTCTGCAGGTCTATGCGGCGCTGCTCGACATCAATAGATGCCGAGAGCTTCGCCACACGTGCCTTAAGGTCGTTTATCTGGTCTGTACTTACCATACGTTACTCAATCTCCCAATCGAAACCATCCTTGCGGTCCTTAACGCGGATGCCAATAGCAGTAAGGTTGTCGCGAATCTTATCCGATGTAGCCCAATCCTTGTTTGCCTTAGCCTCCATACGCATTGTGAGGAGCATATCCACCAATGGCGAAACCATATCCTTGCCACCAGCATCTGCTGCCTTCTCGTTGCGCAAACCGAGAATGTCGAATACATAGCGGTTTACGGTAGCCTTCAATGTCTCGAGGTCCTCGGCAGTAAACGACTGCTGACCCTCAGTAGCCTGATTGATGATGCGCACCCAGTCAAAGAGTGCAGAGATAACCATAGGCGAGTTAAGGTCATCGGCCATAGCCTCAGCGCAGCGGCGCTCCAACTCCTTAACATCTGCCGTAGACTTATCCGCAGCCTTGAGCTTAGACAATGCCTCCACGGCCTTCATCAAGCGGTCGAGACCCTTCTCCGCAGCCTGAAGCGCATCGTTCGAGAAGTCGAGCGTTGAGCGATAGTGTGCCTGGAGCACGAAGAAACGGATGGTCATAGGCGTGTACGCCTGCTCTAGGATGGGGTGTGAGCCTGTGAAGAGCTGCTCGAGGGTGATGAAGTTGCCGAGCGACTTACCCATCTTCTGACCGTTGATAGTAATCATGTTGTTATGTACCCAGTAGCGTGCCGAGTCCTTGCCCATAGCGGCTGTAGACTGCGCAATCTCACACTCGTGGTGGGGGAACATGAGGTCCATGCCGCCACCGTGGATATCGAACTGCTCACCGAGATACTTTGTGCTCATCGCAGTACACTCCATGTGCCAGCCAGGGAAGCCATCGCTCCAGGGTGAGGGCCAACGCATGATGTGCTCGGGTGCTGCCTTCTTCCAGAGTGCGAAGTCGTATGAATGGTGCTTATCGCTCTGGCCATCGAGCTCGCGTGTGTTTGTTACGATGTCGTCGAGGTTACGGCCAGAGAGGCGACCATAGTGGTAGTCCTTGTTATACTTCTCAACATCGAAGTAGATAGAGCCATTAGACTCGTAGGCGTAGCCAGCATCGAGGATGCGCTTAACCATCTCAATCTGCTCGATGATGTGACCCGAAGCGTGTGGCTCGATAGAGGGCGACTTAACGCCGAGCTCACGCATAGCGTCGTGGTAGCGCTCGGTGTAGTAGTGTGCAATCTCCATAGGCTCGAGCTGCTCGAGGCGTGCCTTCTTTGCAATCTTATCCTCACCCTCATCGGCATCCTGCTCGAGGTGACCCACGTCGGTGATGTTACGCACGTAGCGTACCTTATAGCCCAACGACTCGAAGTAGCGGAACATAAGGTCGAAAGTTACGGCGGGGCGTGCATGACCCAAGTGTGGGTCGCCATAAACAGTAGGGCCGCAGACATACATGCCTACATGCTCAGGGTTAATAGGCTCGAACGTCTCCTTGCGACGTGTGAGCGTGTTGTATAGGGTAATCTTTTCCATTGTTTTATTGTTTTTTGTTACTAATTTCTGTTTTGTAAGTCTGTCATGCTGAGCGAAGTCGAAGCATCCCCTCGTTGGCTATGCGCTGTCAACGCGGGTTGTCGCTTGTCGGCTCTGAGGAGATTCTTCACTCCGTTCAGAATGACAACACACGGCTTACTAATTTATTATATCACCTCAACGACCTCCATGCCGTACTCGTGGGCATAGTTCTTAATCGTAGACTTAACCTCGGGGCGGTTGAGATAGCGCACCATATCCTTGTGGTAGAGGGTCTCTGCGCCGTCGTAACCGAGCTGTGGTGAGCGGTCGAGGTAGTAGTATACCGAGTAGATGTTAAAGATATGTGCCTCCATAAGTGCAAACTTGGGGTCGCGCTCCGAGTTGGGCGTGAGTCTGTCGATTGCCATGACGTAGTTCTCGACAAGGCTATCAAACTGGAGGGCATTCTCCACAAGAGCCTCCTCGGGCATGGGGTTAGCAAGCCACTCATAGCTGCCCGCAATGGTCGATGCATCCTTCAATACGTCGATGATGTCCATCATAGCGAAGTTGAGCTCGCGGTTGACAACTACAGAGAAGTGCTCGAGTGTGCAGTACTGTAAGTAGTACTTAGCCCACTCGCCACGGCATGCGATATACTCCGCAGCAAGCTGGTCTCCGCGCACGAAGGCCTCATCATATGCTACGTAGAGCGCGTCGCCATTTGTGCCATGCTTGAGCGCACGGGCATAGAGGGGTGAGCTCTCCTCGGTGAAGCCACGGTGCTGTGCTGTGCTTACGAGGTCGTTGTATGCCTCTACGTTGTTCTCTACGTACTCGATGTCGTCGTATGAGTCTGCGGGGCGCTTGTTCATGCCCAGGAGCTCGTTGAGACAGTCGATAGCACGTGCGTACTCATCGATTGCGAGCATCATGCGCGATGCAGCAAGGGTGTAGTACGACTGGATGTAGGGGTAGGTATTCTCGTAGGTGTACTCAATCTGCTTGTTGGGTAGCACCGCCACGCCACGGTTAAGCAGCGCCTCAGCCTTGTCGAAACTCTCGATAGCGTCGGCTACGTAGCCCAACTTCTCGCTCGCATTGGTTGTTGAGAGTGCGTCGTCGATGAAGTAGTTGCCATCGTTGATATATGCCGAGGCAACACGCACGAATCCCTCGCGGATGCGTGTAGCCGAGATGTTGAAGCGTGTGAAGTAGTCGCAGAGAACTCCCTCCTGAGCGATATTGCCGAATGAGAGTGGTCGCTGCACTGCGCCCTCGACGCTCTCACCCATAAACAAGGGGTAGAGTGCCTCGTGGTTGATGTAGCCGATGTTGCCACCACGACCCTCGGTGCGGATGGGTACAAGGGTGTAGCAGAAGCCGTCATAGCGGGCGTAGTTCGTAAGGCCGTAGTCCTTCATGATGTACTGCTGAGTGAATGCCAAGGGGCGCTTCCACTCGAAGTGTGCCAAGAGGTCGAGCATCATGAGGTAGTCCTTGGTGAGGTAGCTGCTCTCGATGGTGATGCTTAACTCATCGAGGAGTTTGCCACGCTCCGCCTCCGTTACGATGCCTGAGGCGATTGCGGCATCCTTATCCACGGGGATAAGGTAGCTCTTTGCTGCGATGATGTAGTCCGTAGCCTTGCCGTCGATGAAGTTGTCGGCCTTGGGGTTGAGACGACCCATGATCTCAAAGTCTGCAGCACGCTCCTCGGGTGCTATGTCGCTGTCGCTATCCACGATGTGCATGATGCCGTTGTTCACAACAAGAAGCAGAGCACGCTCCTCGGGCTTAGCATCGCGGCTGGGGTTGTCGCCGTCGTGGTTGAAGATGCGGATGGCATCTTTGAGGTAGATGCTTGCGTTAGCCATCTTGCGATACTTACGCTCATACTCGCCAATGGCGCGCACATCCTTCAAAAACTCCTGGTTGTACTCCACCTCCTCGAGGATGAGCAGCGCAAACTGATACTCGGCAAACTCCTGCATCTTAGCTGCGGGAACCTCCTTGGCACCCGACAAGTAGGCGTAGAACTCCTCGCTGTCGAGCTCCATGAATATCTGCTGTGCCTGGTAGTATAGCTCCTCGAGCGAGTCGAACGAGAGTGCCTCCTGAGCACCCGTGTCGGGCATATAGATGGTGTAGGTCTTGTTGTTGAGAATCTCGCGAACGCTAGCACGCATGTTGGTGTTACCCTCGCCCAAGAGTAGGTCGATGGGCTCTGCAACGGGGATAAAGTCGTTCACGAAGCTATACTTCGTAGAGGGGATGGTGAAGGGCACACCCTCCGACTCGTTCGCCGCGAGTTTCATCTCATCGATATACCACTCGCCACCGAGATATGAGGTGTTCATAACACGCACATCGGGGCGCACACCCTCTACCTCCTGGCAGTACCACAAGGGGAAGGTGTCGTTATCGCCATAGTTTAGAAGGATGGCGTTCTGGGGCGCGGTATTGAGGTAGTTGAGACCCAAGTCGCGAGTGTAGTAGCGGTCAGAGCGGTCATGGTCATCCCAGTTCTCTGCTGCGAGCACCGTGGGCACACTTGCCGAGCATAGTAACGCTACGACAACGGCTGCAGTTGAGAGCTTGCTGCTCTTCTCGCCAACTGCGGAACTAAGGAGGTGACCCAAGGCTGCGGCGCCAAGACCAATCCAGATGGAGAAGGCATAGAAGGCACCCGCATATACATAGTCACGCTCACGGGGCTCACCAGGTGCGGTGTTGAAGTAGACAACAAGGGCGATGCCCATCATCACGTAGAGCAGAGCCACGATGATGAAGTTGCGCCAGTCGCTCGACATCTGGTAGATGATACCCAGTAATCCGAGCAAGAGGGGCAAGAAGAAGTAGGTGTTACGCGCGGGGTTGTTGCGCTGCTCCGCGGGTAGGTTGTCCGTAGCACCTGTAAAGTGCTTGTCGATAAAGTCGATGCCCGAGAGCCATCCGCCATGGAGGTAGATGCCATTCTCGGCATCGGTCGTAAGCTGTATATCGTCCTGGCGACCCACGAAGTTCCACATGAAGTAGCGCACGAACATATCGCCGAGCTGGTAGTCTAAGAAGAATGCGATGTCCTCGCCTGCTGTGGGCTCATACCATGTGCTCTCGCCATTAGACGCCACCTTGCGGGGGTGGCCATTCTCGAGCGTTACCCACCCCGCCTCATACTGCTTGGCGCGGCTGTGGAACCACATGCGGGGGAAGAGGGCATTTGCCTCGCTGGGGTATACGTAGTCGTCGAAAATTTCGCGTGTCTCATATTTCCCCGTCTCGGGGTTGAGCCATGTCATATCCTTCGACTTGAACTCGCCCGTGGGAACATACTGGTCATCCGAGGTGATATCCTCGTTGAGTGCCACCATTGGTGTTGGCGTTGCCGAGTAGTAGGGACCATAGAACAAGGGGCGGTTACCATACTGATCGCGGTTCAAGAGGCTCAACAACATATGGGGATTCGAGGGGTTGTTCGAGTTCATCGGTGGGTTGGCGTTGGCACGAATGGCAACTGCGGCATACGAGCCGAAGCCGATGAGGATGACCGTAACGGCCATGACCACAGCGTTGAGGATGCGGTAGCGGCGGCTATGAGTAAACCATATGAGCGCTGCAAGGGCTGCAAACACCAGCATCACGAATGCTATCATGCCCACATTAACTGGTAGTCCGAGAGTGTTTACGGCGAAGGTGTCGAAGACCGCACCAAGGGCTACGGTGTAGGGTATGATGATGCCATTTATCGCGCCAAGGATAACGAACGACACGGCAAGCGCTGCGAATATCATAAGGGTGTAGCGCTTTGGGTTCTGCATCTCGTAGCGGCGGAAGAACCATATCATCACCAACGCGGGGATGGTCAGCAGGTTGAGAATGTGCACACCGATAGAGAGACCCATGAGGTAGGCGATAAGGATAATCCAGCGCATCGCCGTAGGCCTGTCGGCATTCTCCTCCCACTTGAGCATGAGCCACACCACAAGGGCTGTAAACATCGAAGATAGGGCGTATACCTCACCCTCGACAGCCGAAAACCAGAAGGTGTCGGTGTAGGCATACGACATAGCACCTATAACGCCCGAGCCGATGATAAGCAGACTCTTGTGTAGGGGCATCGCCTCGCCCTCGCGGTGCACAATGCGACGCACAAGGTGGGTGATGGTCCAAAAGAGGAACATGATGCACAAGCCCGAGGCTATGCAGTTCATGCCGTTAATCATCATTGGCACATCCTCGGGTGTTGAGGCAAAGAGCGATGCCACACGCGCAAGGAGCATGAAGAGTGGTGCTCCAGGGGGGTGACCCACCTCGAGCTTATACGATGTTGCGATAAACTCGCTGCAATCCCACAAACTTGTCGTGGGCTCCATGGTCATCAGGTATGTGATGGTTGCCGCAGCAAAGACCATCCATCCGGTGATGTTATTCCATAGCTTAAATTCTCTCATTATTGTAGTCTTTTTGTTCTCTTGGTATAATTAATCCGCAAATATAATAATATTTGCCCAACAAAGCAAATTTAATAAGAAATTGGACCTTTTTAGGGTGATTAGTGGGTGCTTTGCTTGGTGTGTCGTCATTGCAAGGAGGGCTATGCCCGACGTGGTAATCTTTAAGAGACTTAAGAGACAAAAGAGACAAAAGGGGCTTAAGGGATGGCTCGAACCTTTCTCTCGAACCTTTCTGTTGATAGCGACTTCCCTTATGTCTCTTTAGTCCCTTACGTCCCTTAAAAACAACGTCATCCCGAGGAGCGAAGCGACCGTGACAAGGGGTCTAAAAGGGTCTAAAAGGGTCAAAGGGGGATTTTACCCTTTCGAACCCTTAGACCCCTTCGAACCCTTTCGAACCCTTCTAACCCTGCAACCGCCCGACCCTACGGCCCCTGCCCCGCAAAACTTATTGCCCCCTCCATTCTAAATTCCTCTCTCATTTTTTTTGAGTTTTCCGCATTTTTTTACTATCTTTGCCTAATTAATTAGTTTATTATGTACGATGTTATAGTTATAGGCGCGGGTGCTGCAGGTCTTATGGCCGCTGGTACTGCCGCTATGAGCGGTCGCTCGGTGCTCCTTATGGAGAAGATGGAGAAGGCGGGTCGTAAGATTCGCATCACGGGTAAGGGTCGTTGCAACCTCACCAATGCACGCCCCGCAGAGGAGTTCCTCGAGAAGGTGCGCACAAATGCCGACTTCTTCTCGGTGGCCTTCGCCGAGTTCAATAACCGCGCAACAATCAAGTTCTTCGAGCGCATTGGCGTGAAGCTCGAGACGGAGCGTGGCGAGCGCGTCTTCCCCAAGAGTGGCAAGGCGTGGGACATCGCAAATGCCTTGGTCGACTTCTGCGAGGATAAGGGCGTGAAAATCGTTTACAAGACCCAGGTGACAGCCATCGAGACCCTCGGTGGTAAGGTTACGGGTGTGCGCTACCGCAACAACCGTGGCTTCGAGCGCCGCGAGGAGTGCGACCATGTCATCGTGGCTACAGGTGGCGTGAGCTACCCCTCGACAGGCTCTACAGGTGATGGCTACGACTTTGCCGCATCGGTGGGTCACAACATCGAGCCCGTGCGTCCCTCGTTGACACCCCTCCAGACATCGCACCCCCAGCGCGAGTACCTCAATGGCTTGTTGCTCAAGAACGTGGGCGCTAAGCTATACGTCGACAACGAGCTCGTGCAGGAGGAGTTTGGTGAGTTGGGCTTCTCGGAGCGCGGTATCGAGGGTGCTGTGGCATTGCGCATGAGCCGCGACGCTGTGGATGCCATTATCGATGAAAAGCGCGTCAAGATTATAGTCGACCTCAAGCCCGCATTGGATGAGGAGACATTGCTTGCCCGCATCGACCGCGAGATTGCCGAGATGCAGCCCTCGGAGTTCTTCTCGGAGTTGTTGCGTAAGCTCGTTCCCAAGCAGTTGGTTGTGCCCCTCGCAAAGGAGGTTGACTTCCACTCTAAGACATACGTGAGCAAGCTCACCGAGGCAGAGAAGATGCGCCTTATCAAGATTTTGAAGGGCATGGCATTCCCCATCTCGGACTACGCACCTTTCCAGTACGCTATCGTTACGGCGGGTGGTGTGGCTTGCGATGAGGTTAATAAATACACTATGGAGTCGTTGAAGGTCAAGGGCTTGT